>NZ_BAAHBM010000002.1:0-129414 GCF_054776675.1 Angustibacter aerolatus | reverse complement strand
CGCCAGCGCGTCGACCCGGCCGCGGCGGCGTACGCGCTGCCGTTCGAGGTCGGCGGCGGCGCGAGCGCGCGGTCGCTGGCCGCGCACGTCGAGTCGGGCCTGGCCGCCGCGTACGCCGACCTGGTGGGGGCCTGCGACCCGGCTCGGCGGTCCGAGGCGGCGGGGTGGCTGGCCACCAGCGTGCTGCGGGCCGGAACGTGGGGCGCCGACCCGGTGCCGTTCCCGGGGCTGCCCGAGCGCGCCGACGCCACGTGAGCCCGACCGTGCGGGTGCCGCGGGCCCTGCGCTCGGCGCTGACCGGTCAGCCCGACGCGCGCGACTGGCTGGCGGCGCTGCCCGACCTGGTGGCCGTGGCCTGCGAGCGCTGGGACCTCGCCATCGACCTGGCCCCGCGGGCACCGGCGTGGCACGGCAACGCCTCGCTGGTGGTGCCGGTGCGCCGCGAGGGCGAGGCGCTGGTGCTCAAGGTCGGCTGGCCGCACCTCGAGGCCCGCGACGAGGCAGTGGCGCTGCGCCGCTGGGCGGGCGAGGGCGCGGTGCGGCTGCTGGGCGGTGACGGCGGCTGGACGCTGCTGCTCGAGCGGCTCGACAGCACCCACGACCTGCAGACCCTGCCGGTGCCGGCGGCGATCGAGGTCGTGGGCTCGCTGCTGCGGCGGCTGCACGTGCCTGCGCCGCCCGGCCTGCACCTGCTGTCGGACGACGTGCGGCGCTCGCCCGCGGACCTGCCGGCGCAGGCCGCCGCGGCGCCCGGGCTGGTGCCGCCGCCGCTGGCCGACGCCGGGCTCGGGGCGCTGCGGCAGCTGGCGTCCGACCCGCGCGACGGCACGCTCCTGCACCGCGACCTGCACTACGCCAACGTGCTGGCGGGGCGGCGCGAGCCGTGGCTGGTGATCGACCCCAAGCCGCTGTCGGGCGACCCGGCCTTCGAGGTGGCGCCGCTGCTGTGGAACCGGTGGGACGAGGCCGTGGCCACCGGCGACCCGGCCGCCGAGGTGCGGCGCCGGCTCGAGATCGCCTGCGCCGCAGCGGGTCTCGACGTCGAGCGGGCGCGGGCGTGGGTCGCCGTCCGCGAGCTCGACAACGCCCTCGAGTGCACCGGGCCGGGCGACGCCACCGAGCTGGCGGTGCACACCACCATCCTCGGCGCGGTGCGCTAGAACACGTCGAGCGCCAGCCGGACGACGAGCGCCAGGGCGACCACGACGAAGACGATGCGCACGAACCGGTGGCCGCCGCGCACGGCGGTGCGCGCGCCGACGTACCCGCCGACGACGTTCAGCGCGGCCATCGCCAGGCCGAGGCGCCAGAGCACGGCCCCCTGCGGCACGAACACCAGCAGCGCCCCGAGGTTGGTCGCGACGTTGGCGATCTTGGCCTTCGCGCTGGCCTCGACGAACGCGTAGCCGAGCAGGCTGACCAGCCCGAACACGAGGAACGAGCCGGTACCCGGTCCGACGGCGCCGTCGTAGACGCCGACCACCAGCCCCAGGCCGGCGGCGGTGCCGTGGTGTCGGGACCCGGTGTGCCGCAACGCCGTCACGCTGCCGACGTCGGGGCGCAGCAGCACGTAGGCGAGCACCCCGACCAGCGCCACCAGCACCACCGGCTTCAACGCACCGGCCGGCAGCACCAGCGCGACGGCCGCCCCGACCAGCGCCCCGACCAGCGCGAACCCGGCCATCGGCAGCGCCGTCCGCAGGTCGGGGTGCACCCGGCGGCCGAAGGTGACCGCGCTGGTGGTGGTCCCGAAGATCCCGGCGATCTTGTTCGTCGCGAGCGCGTGCACCGGCGCGGTGGTCGGGCCGAGCCCGAGCAGCAGCGCGGGCAGCTGGATCAGCCCGCCGCCCCCGACCACGGCGTCCACCCAGCCGGCCGCGAGCGCGGCGACCAGCAGCAGCGCCAGGGTGCCCGGCCCGGCACCGGCCGGCAGGTCGAACCAGCCGACCCAGTCGCCGCTCACCCGCGGACGAGTGCCACGAGGTGGTCGGCCACCTCCGCGACCGGCACGTCGGTGCGCTCGCCGCTCGCCCGGTCCTTGACCTCGACGACGCCGTCGGCCAGCCCGCGCCCCAGCACCACGATGGTCGGCACCCCGACGAGCTCGGCGTCCTTGAACTTCACGCCGGGCGACACCTTGGGCCGGTCGTCGAACAGCACCGTGAGCCCGCGGCCCGACAGCTCGGTGGCCAGCGCATCGGCGGCCTCGAGGACGGCTGCGTCCTTGCCGGTGGCGACCAGGTGCACGTCGGCCGGCGACAGCTCGCGCGGCCACACCAGCCCGGCCTCGTCGTGCCCGTGCTCGGCCACCGCCGCGACGGCCCGCGACACCCCGATGCCGTACGAGCCCATGGTCACCGTGACGAGCTTGCCCCGCTCGTCGAGCACCTGCAGGCCGAGCGCCTCGCTGTACTTGGTGCCGAGCTGGAAGATGTGGCCCATCTCGATGCCCCGCGCCAGCTCGAGCGGCCCGCTGCCGTCGGGCGCCGGGTCGCCGGCCCGCACCTCGGCGGCCTCGACGACGCCGTCCGGGGTGAAGTCGCGGCCGGCGACCAGGTCGAGCACGTGCCGGCCCGGCTGGTCGGCGCCGGTGACCCAGCGGGTGCCGGTGACCACGCGCGGGTCGACGAGGTAGCGGATGCCGCTCGCGCTCGCCTCCCCCAGCACGCCGGGGCCGATGTAGCCCTTGACCAGCGCGGGGTGGCGGTCGAAGTCGGCGTCGGTGAACGGCTCGACGTCGGCCGGCTCGAGCTGCGCCTGCAGCCGCTTGAGGTCGACCTCGCGGTCGCCGGGCAGGCCCACGGCCAGCGGCTCACGCCGTCCGTCGGGGTGCACCACGGTCAGGAGCACGTTCTTCAGGGTGTCGCTCGCCGCCCACGGGCGGTCCTCGCGGGGGAAGCGGGCGTTCACCAGGTCGACCAGCGAGGCGATGGTCGGTGAGTCGGGGGTGTCCTCGACGTGCGCGGCGGGCGCGTCGTCGAGCGGCAGCGGCTCGGGCACCACCGTGGTGACGGCCTCGACGTTGGCGGCGTACCCGCCCGGCGAGCGCACGTACGTGTCCTCGCCGACGGGCGACGTCGCGAGGAACTCCTCGGACGCCGAGCCGCCCATCGCGCCCGACACCGCCTGCACGATCACGTAGTCGAGGCCGAGCCGGTCGAACACGCGCACGTAGGCGTCGCGGTGCGCCTGGTAGCTGCGCCGGGCGCCCTCGTCGTCGACGTCGAACGAGTACGAGTCCTTCATGACGAACTCGCGCCCGCGCAGCAGACCCGCGCGCGGCCGCGCCTCGTCGCGGTACTTCGTCTGGATCTGGTAGATCGACAGCGGCAGGTCCTTGTACGAGGAGTACAGGTCCTTCACGACGAGGGTGAACATCTCCTCGTGCGTGGGGCCGAGCAGGTAGTCCTGGCCGCGGCGGTCCTGCAGCCGGAAGATGTTGTCGCCGTACTCGGTCCAGCGGCCGGTGGCCTCGAACGGCTCGCGCGGCAGCAGCGCGGGGAACTGCAGCTCCTGCGCGCCCGCGGCGTCCATCTCCTCGCGGACGACGCGCTCGACGTTGCGCAGCACCCGCAGGCCGAGCGGCAGCCAGGTGTAGATGCCCGGCGCGGCGCGGCGCACGTACCCGGCGCGCACCAGCAGCCGGTGGCTCGGCACCTCGGCGTCGGCCGGGTCCTCGCGCAGCGTGCGCAGGAACAGGGACGACAGGCGCAGGATCACGACGGCTCCTCGAGCGGGGGGCGGGACCCGACGAGCCTAGTCGTGGCCGGTCAGGACAGGTCGCGCGCCAGCACCAGGTAGGGGGTGCTGCCGTACGCCAGCCCACCGGCCACCTCGCGGAACCCCTGCCGGGCGTAGAACGCGCGCGCCGGGTTCGGCCCGTCCTGCGTGGTCAGCAGCACGCGCGGCAGCCCCACCCCGTCGCACAGCGCCGACAGCAGCCGCCCGCCCAGCCCGCGACCGTGCCACTGAGGCGCCACCATGAGCTGCACCACCTCGAACGCGTCGACCAGCAGCCCCTCCTCCCCGACCGCCGCGAGCGCCGGCTGCACCCAGGTGTCCCACCACGAGCCGGCCTGCGCCGTGATGCCGTACCCGAACCCGACGAGCTCGTCGCCGCGCCGGGCCGCCAGCGCCCGGAACCCCTCGCGCGCGGCGTGCCGCTCGTACGTCGCGCCCTCCGACTGCGGCCACCCGGTGCCGGTCACCTCCGCCACCGTGCGCAGCGCGTCCGTCTGCAGCGCGGCGGCCTCGGCGGCGTGCGCCACGAGGTCGAAGGGGGCGATGGTCACGTCCGGCAGGTCGCTGGTGTCGGGCACGACCGCATTGCTAGCAGGTGCGCGACCTGCCTGCGGCTCCGGCACCGTCCAAGGGGCGTGCACACCCCTCGGACGGTGCGGCAGCCGACTTCACGGGGCGCGCAGGAGACGGCGACGGGGGTGCGGCGGGGCGGACGGGGTCAGAAGAGGACGGTGGCGAAGGTGCCGACGCGCTCGAAGCCCACGCGGCGGTAGGTGGCGAGGGCGCGCTCGTTGAAGTCGTTGACGTAGAGCGAGACGACGGGGGCCTCTCGCTGCAGGGTCTGCGCGACGACGGCGGCCATGGCGGGGGCGGCCAGGCCGGTGCCGCGGTGGCGGGGGGCGACCCAGACGCCGTGCACCTGCGCGACGCCGCCGCCGACGGCGCCGAGGTCGGCCTTGAAGACGATGCTGCCGTCGACGTCGCGGCGCACGAAGGTGCGGCCCTGGCGCAGCAGCTCGGCGACCCGGCGGCGGTAGGAGGTGCCGCCGTCCGACCCGATCGGCGAGTAGCCGACCTCCTCGGTGAACATCGCCACCGAGGCGGGGAGCACGACGGCGAGGTCGTCGGGGCCGGCGCGGTGCACCAGCGGGTCGGGCTCGACGGCGCGCGACGGGGACGACGTCGCGTACAGCGGCTGCGAGGCACGCACCTCGCGGGCCCACCACCCGGCCTGCTCGAGCCGGCGCCACATGCCGAGCACGGCGTCGGCCTCGCCGAACAGCGACGAGTAGCTGCCTCCCGAGCGCCGGGCCCGGCTGGCGAAGGCGTCGAGGGCGGCGTCGCCGCGCACCTGCACCGGGATGAGGTTCGCCCCGGCCCAGCAGGCGCTGGTCAGCCGGCCGCGCTCGAACAGGCCCCACAGGTGCCCGCCCATGCGCGCGGGGTCGCCGCCCACCTGCTCGATGCGCTCGGCCACCATCACGTTCGCCGTGCCGTCGGCGGCGCACAGCTCGAGCACCGCGTCGCGGTCGGACCGCTCGAGCGGTCGCAGGGACGGGGCGGTGCGCAGCACGGGCTCAGCCTGCCGTGCCGGGTCGCCCGGTGTCGACCGCAGGACCGGTGCGTGTCGCCCGATCGCGCGCCGGGCGCGGGCTAGCTGACGCTGACGCTCGGGGTGCCGGCCTCGGCGTCGACCGGCATCGACTCGGCGATGCGCATGGCCTCCTCGATGAGGGTCTCGACGATCTGCGACTCGGGCACGGTCTTCACGACCTCACCGCGGACGAAGATCTGCCCCTTGCCGTTGCCGGACGCGACGCCCAGGTCGGCCTCGCGCGCCTCGCCCGGGCCGTTCACGACGCAGCCCATGACGGCGACGCGCAGCGGCACCTCGAGCCCCTCGAGCCCGGCGGTGACCTCCTCGGCCAGCTTGTAGACGTCGACCTGCGCGCGCCCGCACGAGGGGCACGACACGATCTCGAGCTTGCGCGGGCGCAGGTTCAGCGACTGCAGGATCTGGATGCCGACCTTGACCTCCTCGACGGGAGGCGCCGACAGCGAGACGCGGATCGTGTCGCCGATGCCCTTCGACAACAGCGCACCGAACGCGGTGGCCGACTTGATGGTGCCCTGGAACGCCGGGCCGGCCTCGGTGACGCCGAGGTGCAGCGGCCAGTCGCCCCGCTCGGCGAGCAGCTCGTAGGCGCGCACCATCACGACCGGGTCGTTGTGCTTCACCGAGATCTTGAAGTCGTGGAAGTCGTGCTCCTCGAAGAGCGACGCCTCCCAGACGGCCGACTCGACGAGCGCCTCCGGGGTCGCCTTGCCGTACTTGGCGAGCAGCCGGCGGTCGAGCGACCCGGCGTTCACCCCGATGCGGATCGACACCCCGGCGTCCTTCGCGGCCTTCGCGATGTCCTTCACCTGGTCGTCGAACTGCCGGATGTTGCCGGGGTTCACCCGGACGGCGGCGCACCCGGCGTCGATCGCGGCGAACACGTACTTGGGCTGGAAGTGGATGTCGGCGATCACCGGGATCTGCGACTTGCGCGCGATCGCGGGCAGCGCCTCGGCGTCGTCCTGGCTCGGGCAGGCGACGCGCACGATGTCGCAGCCGGTCGCGGTCAGGGCGGCGATCTGCTGCAGCGTCGCGTTGACGTCGGTGGTGGGCGTCGTCGTCATCGACTGCACGCTGACCGGCGCGTCGCCGCCGACGGCCACGGAGCCGACCTGGATCTTGCGGGAGACGCGGCGCGGAGCCAGGACGGGGGGCGGCCCGGAGGGGATGCCGAGGGAGACGCTCATGCCTCGAGTATCGCTCCCGCCCGGCCGGGCTGACTACCCGGCCAGTTTCACGGGGTTGACGATGTCCGCGTAGATCAGCAGCGCCGACATCAGCACCAGCACGCTGCTCACGACGTACGCCACCGGCAGCAGCCGCGCGACGTCGACGTAGCCGGGGTCGGGACGACGGCGCACCCGGGCGATCGCACGCCGCAGCCCCTCCCACAGCGCGCCCGCGACGTGCCCGCCGTCGAGCGGCAGCAGCGGGATGAGGTTGAACACGAAGAGCGCGAGGTTCAGCGAGGCGAGCAGCGACAGCATCGACGCCGCGCGCGCCTTCGGGCCCTTGATGAACTCGATGTCGTCGCTGCTGGCCAGCTCGCCGGCCGCGCGGCCGGCACCGACCACGCTGACCGGGCCGTCGGCGTCGCGCTCGCCGCCGGTGACCGCCTTCACGACGCCGACCATCTTCTGGGGCAGGCGGACGACGACGCCGGCCACGTGCCAGATCTGGCTGCCGATGACGCCGGGCACCGAGCTGACCGGCTGCCGCACCAGGCCGGGCAGCGAGGAGACGCCGAGGAACCCGACCGACTCGAGCACCGGCTTCCCGTCGCGCGTCTCGGGCGTGCCGTCGTCCGACAGCACCTGCCGCTGGGTCGACGGCACGGTGGCCGACAGCGTGAGCCGCTCGCCGTCGCGCTCGACGACGACGGGCACGGTGCGGCCGCCGGACGCGCGGATCGCGGCGCGGGCGTCGTCCCAGGTGCCGACCGGCCGGCCGGCCATCGAGACGATGCGGTCGCCCGCCCGGATGCCTGCGGCGGCGGCCGGGGCCGGCGGGTCGCTCGGGGTGCACTTCCGGGACGCCGGCGCGGTGGCCGGCAGGATGCACTCGCTGACCGTGCCGACCCTCGTGGTGAGGTCGATCGCACCCAGGCCGGCGAGGGTGATGGTGAACAGCACGACCGCGATGAGCAGGTTGACGAACGGGCCGCCGAGCATGACGACGACCTTCTTGCGCACCGGCAACCGGTAGAACACGCGGTGCTCGTCGCCGGGCTGCACCTCCTCCAGCGACTGCTTGCGGGCGTCGTCGGCGAGCTGCGCCATGCCGCCGCGGCGCTTCGTGCGCTGCTCGACCGCCTGCTCGACCAGCAGCCCCATCCGGCCGGTGGAGGTGGCGCGGATCATGGCCGGGTCGTCGCCGGGCTTCGGCGGGAACATGCCGATCATCCGGATGTAGCCGCCGAGCGGCACGGCCTTCACGCCGTACTCGGTCTCGCCGCGCCGGCGCGACCACAGCGTCGGGCCGAAGCCGACCATGTACTGGGTGACCTTGACGCCGAAGCGCTTGGCGGGGAGCAGGTGCCCGACCTCGTGCAGCGCGATCGAGGCGCCGATCCCGATCACGAACAGCAGCACGCCGAGCACGTAGAGCAGAGCCGTCACCCGGTCAGGATCGCACGCGTGCGCTCGCGAGCCCATCGTTCGGCCTCGAGCACCCCCTCGAGGGTGAGGTCGCCCGAGGGCGGGGCGTGCTCGTCCATCACCTGCTGCACGGTGTCGAGGATCGCGGTGAACCGCAGCCGGCCGTCCAGGAACGCCTCGACGCACTCCTCGTTGGCGGCGTTCATCACCGCGGGCAGGGTGCGACCGGTGGTGCCGGCGTGCCGCGCCATCGCCACCGCGGGGAACGCCTCGTCGTCGAGCGGCAGGAACTCCCAGGTCGAGGCGGTGGTCCAGTCGACGCCGCTCGCCGCGCCCTCGAGCCGGTCGGGCCACCCGAGGGCCAGGGCGATCGGCAGCCGCATGTCGGGCGGCGAGCACTGGGCGAGCGTGGAGCCGTCGACGAACTCGACCATCGAGTGCACGACCGACTGCGGGTGGACGACGACGTCGATGCGGTCCATCGGCAGACCGAACAGCAGGTGCGCCTCGATCACCTCGAGCCCCTTGTTGACCAGGGTCGCGGAGTTCGTGGTGATGACCGGGCCCATCGACCAGGTGGGGTGCGCGAGCGCCTGCTCGGGCGTGACGTCGTGCAGCTCGTCGCGGGTGCGGCCGCGGAACGGCCCACCGCTGGCGGTCACCAGCAGGCGCCGCACCTCGTGGGCGCTGCCGCCGCGCAGGCACTGCGCCAGCGCCGAGTGCTCGGAGTCGACCGGCACGATCTGGTCGGGGGCCGCGGCGGCCAGCACCAGCGAGCCGCCCACGATGAGCGACTCCTTGTTGGCCAGCGCGAGCCGGCTGCCGGCCACCAGCGCGCGCAGCGTGGGCAGCAGGCCGATCGAGCCGGTCATGCCGTTCAGCACGACGTCGTCGCCGCGCCCGGCCAGGTCGGCGGCGGCGTCCGGACCTGCGACGACCTCGGCCCGCGAGCCCACGGCGGCGAGCGCCTCGCGCAGCTCGCCGGCCACCTCGGCACGCGCCACGCCGACCTGCTCGACGCCCAGGTCGGCGGCCTGCCGGGCCAGCGCCCCGACGTCCGACCCCCCGGCGGCGATCGCCGTGACGCGGAAGCGCTCGGGCCGGGCGGCGATCACCTCGACCGCCTGGGTGCCGATCGAGCCGGTCGAGCCGAGCAGGACGACGGTCTGCGGGTCAGCCACGTCGGCGATGGTGTCAGACGGCGGGGACGACCGCCTCGGGCAGCGCCGAGCCGCGCAGCCAGGCCGTCATGCGCTCGCCGGTCATCGGCCGCCCGACGTGGTAGCCCTGCACGACGTCGCACCCGAGGGCGCGCAGCCGGTCGAGCTGCTCGGGGTGCTCGACGCCCTCGGCCACGACGCTCAGCCCGAGGTTGTGCCCGAGCTCGATGATGGAGCGCACCAGCACGTCGTCGCCGTCGACCGACATGGCCCGCACGAAGCTGCGGTCGACCTTGATCTCGTCGAGGTCGAGGCCCTGCAGGTAGGCCAGCGAGGAGTACCCGGTGCCGAAGTCGTCGACCGCCACCCGCACCCCGAGCCGGCGCAGCTCGCGCAGGATCTGCCCGGCCCGGCGCGGGTCGCCCATCATGCTGCTCTCGGTGACCTCGACGGTCAGCTGCGCGGGCTGCACGTCGTGCCGGGCCAGCGCCCGGCCGACCCGCTCGGGCAGGCTGAGGTCGCTGAGCTGGCGGGCCGACAGGTTCACCGACACCCGGCTGGCCAGGCCGGCGGCGTTCCACCGGTCGAGCGCGGCGAGCGAGTCCTCGAGCACCAGGTCGGTGACCTGGCTGATCAGCCCGGCGTTCTCGGCGAGCGCGATGAACTCCTCGGGGTCGATGACGCCGCGCTCGGGGTGCGTCCAGCGGGCCAGCGCCTCGGTGCCGCTCACCTCGCCGTCGTGCAGGCTGACCTGCGGCTGGAACGACACCGACAGCTGGCCGAGCGTGACCGCCTCGCGCAGGTCGGCCAGCAGGCTGAGTCGCTCGGGGGTGCCGGGGTGCGCGGCGTCGTCGTCGTACAGCGCCCACCGGGCCCGCTCGCGCTTGGCGTCGTAGAGCGCGATGTCGGCGCGCTGCATGATCGCCGTGACGTCGCTGAGCTGCTCGGCGTCGGTGCCCGCCTGCGCCGCTCCCTCGAGCGAGGCGATGCCGATGCTGGCCTGCACGCTGAACCGGGTGCCGCCGATCTGCAGCGGCTGCACGATGTCGGCGAGCAGCTGCTCGGCGACCACGCCGCCGCCGCGGGCGGGCACGCCGGGCAGCAGCACGGCGAACTCGTCGCCGCCGAGCCGCGCGACGCAGCCCGGCTCGGGCGCGACGGGGGCGATGCGGCGGCCGATCTCCTGCAGCACCAGGTCGCCGATCTGGTGGCCGAGGGTGTCGTTGATGTCCTTGAAGTGGTCGAGGTCGAGCATCAGCACGCAGACGGGCTCGCCGGTGACGGCGCTGCGCTCGAGCTGGCGGGCGGCGCGGCCGAAGAACAGGTCGCGGTTGCCCAGCCCGGTCAGCGGGTCGCGCATCGCCTGCACGCGGCGGGCGGCGGCGAGCACCGCCGAGCGGCGGACGGCGAGCACCGGCAGCGCGAGCAGCGGCAGCAGCCACCCGCTGGTCTGCGCGAGCACCGCCGCCACGGGGGCGAGCGCCACCAGCACGGCCGACGTCTCGAGCTTGAGGTGCAGGTCGCGGCCCACCGAGGCGAGCACCGGCGACTGCTGGTCGAGCGCGACGACCACGGCCACCAGGGCGTTGTTCGCGACGACGAAGACCAGGCCGGCGCAGAGCACCGGGCCGAGGGCGGCCGCCGTGAACGGGTGGTGCGGCGCGAGCAGCGGCTCGCCGCCGACGAGGGCGAAGACGGCGCGGGCGGCGACCAGGCTCACGGCGTACTGCCCGGCGTTGAAGGCGATCTTGCGGGGCTCGCGGCGGGTGCGGACGTCGTCCAGCGCCACCACCAGGGTGTGCACGGCGAGCAGCACGGCGAACGGGCCGGTGGCGACCAGCGCCACGGCGAAGATCGTCGACATGGTGATCGAGCCGGTGCGCTCGTCGCCGCGGGCGACCGGGATCGGGCCGAGCTCGCCGACGGCCAGGCCGAGGCACAGCAGCCAGACCGGCAGCGGCAGCACCCGCAGGTCGCCGGGCAGGTCGGAGCCGGCGACGACGACGACCGCGAGCACCAGGCCCACGGCGGTGACCAGGCCGACGAACACCGGCACGGGCAGCGCGGGCAGCCGGCGGCGCGACCCGGCGACCGGGCGACCGGACCGGGGACCGGCGGCACCGGGCGGTTGCGACGCCTGCGGCGGCTGCAGCGCGCGGGCCAGCCGCAGGGCGAGGGCGGTCACGAGCGGGCCGCCGCTCGAGAGGTGCGGCGGGCGGTCACCACTTCGAGCCCATCATCGACTCGACGACGCCGTCGGCGGCCACCACGCCGACGAGCAGGGCCAGCAGTCCGCCGCCGTGCCGGACGACGAAGCGCACGACGCGCTGCTCGCGGACCTGACGGTGGCGGGGCTGACGACGGGTGCGGCGCTGCATGGGGACCTCGGCGGGGTGGCGTGGGCGAGTCTCTCGGACAGTCGGTGATTGAACACGCACTCACCGTGACCGTGCAGCCCTTTGGGGGAACTCGTTCGGCCCAGTTCACCCGTTGAGCGCAACGACACGCCGTCGACGGTGCTCGCCGAGGGGTCGGTCGTGGCGTACAAGGGCCTGTCTCGGCCGTCCGGGTGACCGGCGTCCGGGCCCGTCACCACGCCGGGTGACGGGCCGCCGACCGCGCGTCAGAGCGCGATGCCCACGTACTTCGTCTCGAGGTACTCCTCGATGCCCTCGACGCCACCCTCGCGGCCGAACCCGCTGGCCTTCACGCCGCCGAACGGGGCCGCCGGGTTCGAGACCACGCCCTGGTTCACGCCGACCATGCCGGTCTCGAGCGCCTCCGCCGTGGTGAGTGCGCGGCTCAGGTTCTCGGTGAACAGGTAGGCGACCAGGCCGTACTCCGTGTCGTTCGCCAGCCGGATCGCCTCATCGTCGGCGGCGAAGGTGGTGATCGGGGCGACCGGCCCGAAGATCTCCTCGCCGAACACCCGCGCCTGCGTCGGCACGCCGGTGAGCACGGTCGGCTCGTAGAAGTAGCCGCGCTCCCCCGTCGTGCGGCCACCGGTGACGACCGTGCCGCCGTGGTCGACGGCGTCCTGCACCAGCTCGGCCACCTTGTCGCGCTGCTTCGCGTCGACCAGCGGGCCGACCTGCACACCCTCGTCGGTGCCGCGGCCGATGGTCAGCGCCGCCATCCGCTCGGCCAGCCGCGCCCCGAACTCCTCGGCCACCGACTCGTGCACGATGAACCGGTTGGCGGCCGTGCACGCCTCGCCGAGGTTGCGCATCTTCGCCAGCATCGCGCCGTCGACCGCCTTGTCGAGGTCGGCGTCGGCGAACACCAGGAACGGCGCGTTGCCGCCGAGCTCCATCGACACCCGCAGCAGGCCCTGCGCCGACTGCTCGACGAGCCTGCGGCCGACCGGGGTCGAGCCGGTGAAGGTGAGCTTGCGCAGCCGCGGGTCGCGGATCAGCGGCTCCATCACCTCGCCGGTGCTCGACGTCGTGACGACGTTCAGCACGCCGTCCGGCAGGCCGCACTCGGCGAGGATCTGCGCCAGCGCGAGCATGGTCAGCGGCGTCTGCGAGGCGGGCTTCACGACCATCGTGCAGCCGGCCGCGATCGCCGGGCCGATCTTGCGGGTGCCCATGGCCAGCGGGAAGTTCCAGGGCGTGATCATCAGGCACGGGCCGACCGGCTGCTTGGTCGTCATCAGCCGGGTGGCGCCGTTCGGGGAGGTGCTCCAGCGGCCGGCGATGCGCACCGACTCCTCCGAGAACCAGCGCAGGAACTCGGCGCCGTAGGTGATCTCGGCGAGCGACTCGGCGACCGGCTTGCCCATCTCGAGCGTCATGAGCAGCGCGAGGTCGTCCTTGCGGCGCACGACCTCCTCGAACGCCCGGCGCAGGATCTCGCCGCGGTCGCGCGGGGGCGTCGCCGCCCAGCCGGCCTGCGCGGCCACCGCGGCGTCGAGCGCGGCCCGGCCGTCCTCGACGGTGGCGTCGGCCACGCTGGCCAGCACCTGCTCGGTCGAGGGGTCGTCGACGTCGATGGTCCGGCCGCCGGTGGCCTGCCGCCACTCGCCGCCGACGAACAGGCCGGTCTGCACGGCCTCGACGACGCGGGTCTCGTCCTGCACGCTCACGTTCGGCTCCTGCTCGCTGGGGGTGGGTCTAGCCCTGCACGACGACCATGACGTCGCCGTCCTGCACCACGTCGCCCGGCGCCGTCCGGACGTCGGTCACCGTGCCGTCGTGCGGCGCCAGCACCGGGATCTCCATCTTCATCGACTCGAGCAGCACCAGCGTGTCGCCCTCGGCGACCTGCTGGCCCACCTCCACCTCGATGGTGAGCACGTTGGCGACCAGCTCGCTGGCCACCTCGCTGACCGGTCCGGGGGTGCCTGGCGCGCGTGCAGTCATGGTGCGTGACGCTAGTGCACCCGCGCGCCCCGCAGCCCGTCAGGTCCGGCGGCCCCGAGCCGACACCGTGGCCCTCGCGACCCCGGCCCGGGCGCGGTTATCGTGCGCGCATGAGCGACACCACCACGTTGCAGAGCGCGCCGACCCCGAGGGTGAACGGCGTCGAGCAGGTACGCCGGCTGGTCACCGAGGTGCCGGGGCCGCGCTCGCGCGAGCTGCACGCCCGACGCACCGCCGCCGTCGCGGCCGGCGTCGGCAGCACCCTGCCGGTCTACGTCGAGCGCGCGGGCGGCGGCGTGGTCGTCGACGTCGACGGCAACTCGCTGGTCGACCTCGGCTCGGGCATCGCGGTGGTGAACGTCGGCAACGCCAACCCCCGCGTCGTCGAGCGGGTGCAGCAGCAGGTCGCCGCCTTCACCCACACCTGCTTCATGGTCACGCCGTACGCCGGGTACGTGGAGGTCTGCGAGGCGCTGGCCCGCCTGACCCCGGGCGACCACGCGAAGAAGTCGGCGCTGTTCAACTCCGGCGCCGAGGCGGTGGAGAACGCGGTGAAGATCGCCCGCGCGGCCACCAGGCGCGACGCCGTCGTGGTGTTCGACCACGCCTACCACGGCCGCACGAACCTCACGATGGCCATGACCGCGAAGTCGATGCCCTACAAGCACGGGTTCGGGCCGTTCGCCGGCGAGGTCTACCGCGCGCCGATGAGCTACCCCTACCGCGAGCCGGCCCCGATCAGCGGCGCCGAGGCGGCGGCCCGGGCGATCGGCGTCATCGAGAAGCAGGTCGGCGCCGACGCCGTGGCCTGCGTGGTGATCGAGCCGGTGCAGGGCGAGGGCGGCTTCGTGGTGCCGGCCGACGGGTTCCTGCCGGCGATCGCCGCCTGGTGCACCGCGAACGGCGTGGTGTTCGTGGCCGACGAGATCCAGACGGGCTTCGGGCGCACCGGCGCGATGTTCGCCTGCGAGCACGAGGGCGTGGTGCCCGACCTCATCACCACCGCCAAGGGCATCGCCGGGGGTCTGCCGCTCGCCGCCGTCACCGGGCGCGCCGAGCTGATGGACGCCGTGCACGCCGGCGGCCTCGGCGGCACCTACGGCGGCAACCCGATCGCCTGCGCCGCGGCGCTCGGCGCCATCGAGTCGCTCGAGGACGACGACCTGCCCGGCCGGGCCGCCCGGCTCGGCGAGCTGATGACCGAGCGGCTGCACCAGATCGCCGGTGGCAACCCGCAGATCGGCGAGGTGCGCGGACGCGGCGCGATGGTCGCGATCGAGGTCGTGCAGCCCGGCACCACCGAGCCGGACGCCGCCGAGGCCGCCCGCATCAGCGCCGCCTGCCACGCCGCCGGCGTCGTCACGCTGACCTGCGGCACCTACGGCAACGTGCTGCGGCTGCTGCCCCCGCTGGTGATCGGCGAGGACCTGCTCACCGAGGCGCTCGACGTGCTCGCCGAGGCGGTGGCGGGGTGACCGCCACGGCGACGACCGGCGTCGATCCCGTTGTGCTGCAACGCCTCTACGACCGCGAGGTCGAGCGGTTCGTCGCCGCGCACCCCAGGTGCCGCGAGCTGTCCGAGGCCGCGCACGAGCACCTGCACGGTGGTGTGCCGATGTCGTGGATGGTGAAGTGGCCCGGGCCGTTCCCGCTCTACGTCGACCGCGCCGAGGGTGCGCACTTCACCTGCGCCGACGGCGTCGACCACGTCGACCTGTGCCTCGGCGACACCGGCGCCATGACCGGCCACTCCCCCGCCGCGACCGTGGCACGCGTGCGCGAGCAGGTCGGCCGCGGCATCACCGCGATGCTGCCGACCGCCGACGCGTCGGTCGCCGCCGGTGAGCTGTCGCGTCGGTTCGGCCTGCCGCAGTGGCAGTTCACGCTGTCGGCGACCGACGCCAACCGGCACGTCATCCGCTACGCGCGGCACCTCACCGGGCGGCCCAAGGTGCTGGTCGTCGACTTCTGCTACCACGGCAGCGTCGACGAGACCTTCGCCACGCTCGACGGCGGCGAGGTGGTGGCGCGGCGCGGCAACATCGGCGCCCCGGTGCCGCCGTCCGAGACGACCGTCGTGGTGCCGTTCAACGACGTCGAGGCGCTGGAGGCGGCGCTGGCCCGCGAGGACGTCGCGTGCGCCCTGCTCGAGCCGGCGATGACCAACATCGGCATCGTGCTGCCCGACGACGGCTACCTCGCCGCGCTGCGCCGGCTCACCGCCGAGCACGGCACGCTGCTGGTGCTCGACGAGACGCACACGCTGTGCGCCGGGCCCGGCGGCTGCACCGCGGCCTGGGGCCTCGACCCCGACGTCGTGGTGGTCGGCAAGACCATCGGCGGTGGCGTCCCGGCCGGGGCGTTCGGGCTGCGCGCCGACCTGTCGCGGCGGCTGCTCGCGTCGGTCGAGCTCGAGGACGTCGACCTCGGCGGCATCGGCGGCACGCTCGCCGGCAACGCGCTGTCGCTCGCCGCGGTGGCCGCCACGCTGACCGAGGTGCTCACCGACGACGCGTTCGCGCACATGGAGGCCCGCGCGGTCGAGTGGACCGACGGCGTGCAGCAGGTGCTCGACGAGACCGGTGCGCCCTGGCACGTGACGCGCCTGGGCTGCCGCGCCGAGTACGCCTTCTCGCCCACCGCGCCGCACGACGGCGCCGAGGCCGCGGCGTCCGACGACTTCGCGCTGCAGCAGCACCTGCACCTGCACGCCCTGAACCGCGGCCTGCTGCTCACCCCGTTCCACAACATGGCGCTGATGAGCCCGGCCACGACGCCTGCCGACGTGCAGCAGCACACCGACGCCTTCCGCGAGTGCGCCACCGAGCTCTTCGCCCGACCGGGCGCCTAGGCACGGCGTGCTGCGCGCCGGGCCGACCGACTCGCTGACGGACGTCGCGGGGCTGCGGGTGGGCCACGCCACCCGCGACGGCGTCGGGTGGCTGACCGGCACCACGGTCGTGGCGGCCGACCCCGACCTGCTGCCGGACGGCGTGGTGGCCGGCGTCGACGTGCGCGGCGGCGGGCCCGGCACCCGCGAGACCGATCTGCTCGACCCGCGCAACGCGGTGCAGCGGGTGCACGCGATCACCCTCACCGGCGGCAGCGCGTTCGGGCTGGCGGCGGCGGACGGCGTGCTGGCCGAGCTCGAGCGGCGGGGTACCGGCCTGCCGGTGGGTCCCGGCGTCGTGGTGCCGATCGTGCCGGCCGCCGTGGTGTTCGACCTGGCGCGCGGCGGTGACGTCGCCCACCGGCCCGGCCCGGCGGAGGGCACCGCGGCGGTGCTGGACGCGTTGTCCCGCAACGGTTCCGGGCCCGTCGACCAAGGTTGCGTCGGTGCCGGCACCGGTGCCGTGGCGGGCGGGCTGAAAGGCGGCGTCGGGTCGGCGTCGGCGGTGCTCGGCGGCGGCGCGACGGTCGCAGCGCTGGTGGTGGTGAACGCCGCGGGGTCGGTGCTCGACCCGCGCACCGGACGGCTGTGGGGCGAGCGGCACCTGCTGCCCGGCGAGCCCGCGCCGGCGGTGCGGGAGGGCGCGCTCGCCGGGCACCTGGCCAGGGTGGCGGCGCTGCGCCGCGAGCTGCAGCGACCCTCGGCGGGGCAGGCGCTGGCGACCACGCTGGTCGTCGTCGGCACCGACCTGGCGCTCGACAAGGCGCGCTGCGCGAAGGTCGCCGGCATCGCGCACGACGGGCTCGCGCGGGCGATCGACCCGGTGCACACCATGGTCGACGGCGACACAGCGTTCGCGCTGGCCACCGGGGCCCGGCCCGAGCCCGACGCGGCCGAGCTGCACGAGCTGCTCGCCGCGGCCGGCGACGTCGTCACCCGGGCCGTGGTGCACGCGGTGCTCGCGGCCACCACGACCACCACGGCCGCCGGGTCGTGGCCGTCGTACCGCGACGAGCTGGCCGGCGGCGCACCCGTATCCTGACGCCTCGTGGCTTCGACGGAGGGCGTGGGCGTGTCGCAGGGTGTGCAGGGTGACTGGGTCGCCGAGGAGGCCGACCGGGTCGTCGCCGAGGCCGAGCGGCGCGGCACGCCGGTGGTGTGCGCGTCGGGCATCTCGCCGTCCGGACCGGTGCACCTGGGCAACCTCCGCGAGCTGATGACGCCGCACCTGGTCGCCGACGAGGTGCGCCGCCGCGGCGTCGAGGCCCGGCACGTGCTGTCGTGGGACGACTTCGACCGCCTGCGCAAGGTGCCGGCCGGCGTCCCCGAGTCGTTCGCCGAGCACATCGGCCGGCCGCTGACCGCCGTGCCCGACCCGTGCGGGCAGCACGCGTCGTGGGCCGAGCACTTCAAGGAGCCGCTGCGGGCGGCGCTGCACGAGCTGGGCGTCGTCGTCGACGAGATCAGCCAGACGCAGATGTACACCTCGATGGCCTACCGCGAGCAGGTGCTGCACGCGATGGCGCACCGCGCCGACATCGACGCGGTGCTCGGCCGCTACCGCACCAAGGGGCCGGACGGCGGCGAGCCCGACGGCTCGGACGACGCGTCGACCGGCCGCGACTACTTTCCGTACAAGCCGTTCTGCGCCGTGTGCGGCCGCGACAGCACCACCGTCGTCGGCTACGACCCGGCGAGCACCGAGCTGCGCTGGACCTGCGCCTTCGACCACGCCGGCTCGTTCGCCCTGGGTGAGGAGTCGCCCGGCAAGCTGGTGTGGAAGGTCGACTGGCCGATGCGCTGGGCGTTCGAGCGGGTGACGTTCGAGGCCGGCGGCGTCGACCACTCGGCCCCCAACTCCAGCTACACGGTGGGCTCGCAGATCGTCCGCGAGGTGTTCGGCGGGCTGCCGCCCGAGTACCTCGCCTACTCGTTCGTCGGCGCGCCCGGCACCGCGAAGATGAGCAGCAGCAGAGGTGGCGCCGCGACGCCGCTCGACGCGCTGCACGTCGTCGAGGCGCCGGTGCTGCGCTGGCTCTACACCCGCCGCAAGCCGAACCAGGCGATCACGGTGTCGCTCGACCACGAGGTCGGCCGGCTCTACGACGAGTGGGACGCGCTGGGCCGCAAGCTGGCCGGCGGCAGGGCGACCCCGTGGGAGACCGCGACGCAGGCCCGCTCGGTGCGCACCGCCGAGCGCGAGCTGACGCAGACGCCGCGCCCGTTCCCGTTCCGGTCGCTGGCCTCGGTGCTCGACGTCACCGGAGGCCGTGACGAGCAGGTGCTGCGGATCCTGCGCGACATGGCGCCCGAGGAGCCGGTCGCCGACCTCGACGCCGCGCGCCCCCGCCTCGACCGCGCCCGCGCCTGGGTCGAGGAGTACGCCGACGAGGCCGACCGCACCCGCGTGCGCGAGACCCCGGACGCCGAGCGGCTGGCCGCGCTCACCGACGACGAGCGCGAGTCGCTGCGGCTGCTCGTCGCCGGGTTCGACGCGCTCGGCGGGGACTGGACGCTCGACGCGCTCACCGACCTGGTCTACGGCGTCCCGAAGCAGCGACTCGGCCTGCCCCTCGACCTGAAGAAGCCGACGCCCGAGCTGCGCACCGCCCAGCGCGAGCTGTTCGTGCTGGTCTACGAGCTGCTCACCGGCCGCGACACCGGTCCCCGGCTGCCCACCCTGCTGCTGGCCATCGGGCCCGACCGCGCACGCGCCCTGCTCGACCCCGCCCGCCCCGCCTGACCCGACCGACTCGCCTGACTGGGTCGGCGTCCACCGGGCGCGGTCGCCGCCCCGCCCGCAGGCTGGAGGCATGACCGACCTCGTCCCGGCTCGCGACCGGCCGGTGCCCGTGCGCACCATCGCCACCACCATCGCGATGGTGCTCGGCACCCTGCTCGCCATCGGCCTGCTCTACGAGGCCCGGCGCACCGTCGTCTGGCTCGTGGTGGCCGCGTTCTTCACGGTGGCGCTGTACCCGGTGGTGAGCTGGATCGAGCGGCACGTGCGCTGGGCGCGTCGGTCGGTGGCGACGCTGGTCGTCTTCCTCGTGGTGCTGCTCGTGATCGCCGGCCTGGCGACCGCGTTCGCCGTGCCGCTGGCCCGCGAGGGCACCCAGTTCGCCGCCCAGCTGCCGCAGACGATCGACGACGCCCGCGCCGGCCGCGGTCCGATCGGCGACCTGCTCGAGCGGACGAACGCCCTGCAGTACGTGCAGACCCACCAGGAGCAGATCCGGTCGATCGCCCAGAACCTCACGACCCCGGCCGCGGGCGTGCTGCGCGGGGTCGCGACCGGCGTGGCCGGCGTGGTCACGATCTTCGTGCTGGCGTACCTCATGGTGCTCGAGGGTCCGAAGGTCGTCGACGGCCTGCTGCACCTGATGAACCCGCGCACCGCCGAGCGGGTGCGCCGGGTCGGCAGCGACTGCGCCGGCTCGATCACCGGCTACATCTCGGGCAACCTGCTCATCAGCGTCATCTGCGGCGTCCTGACCTATGCGACGCTGAAGATCGTCGGCATCCCGTTCGCCGGGCTCATCGCCTTGTTCGTGGCAGTCGCCGACCTGATCCCGCTGATCGGCGCGACGCTCGGCGCGGTGGTCGCCTGCCTCGCCGCGCTGGTCGACTCGGTGCCGTCGTTCGTCGTGGTGGCGATCTTCTTCGTGCTCTACCAGCAGCTGGAGAACCACCTGCTGCAGCCGCTCATCCTGGCGCGCACGGTGAAGCTCAACCCGCTGGCGGTGCTCGTCGCCATCCTGGTGGCGGTCGAGCTGGCCGGCATCCTCGGGGCCCTGCTCGCCATCCCGGTCGCCGGCATGATCCAGGTCATCTCGCGCGACCTGTGGGACCACCGCCGCGGGCGGATGAAGGACCAGCCGACCGTCGGCGAGGACCGCGAGGTCGTCGAGCTGCCGGCTGACACGGCGGTCGAGCACCGCTGACCCGTTTCCACGGAAGCAGATTCCGTGGAATGCATCTAGCACGCTGCCGGTTGACCCCGGCGTGACCGATCTCGGCGAGCTCTTCAGCGACCTCGTCCGCCTCGAGACCGAGCTGTGGGACGCCGTCGACCGGCGCCTGCGGGCGGAGACCGACCTCGGGGCGGGTGGGTACGACACCCTGCGGGTGATCGGCCGCACGCCGTCGTGCCGGGTGCTCGACGTCGCCCGGCAGCTGTCGATCACCGTCGGCGGTGCCAGCAAGGTGGTCGACCGCCTCGAGGCGGCCGGCCACGTCGCGCGACGTGCGCACCCCGACGACCGCCGCTCGTCCGTCGTCGAGCTCACCCCGCCGGGGGCCGACGTCCTGGCACGCGCGGCGGAGGTGGTCGACGCCGAGCTGCGCGCACGCGTCGGCGACGTGCTGCCCGCGCGCCCCCTCGCCCAGCTGCACACCACCGTCCGGCGGCTGCGGGCCGCCCAGAAGGAGCACTGACGTGCCTGCTTCCACGACGCCCACCACCATGCGCGCCGTCGTCCTGGACGGGCCCGGCCCGGCCGACGCCCTGCAGCTGCGCGAGCTGCCGGTGCCCGTGCCTCGGCCCGGCCAGGTGCTGATCCGCGTGCGCGCCAGCGGCCTGAACCGCTCCGAGCTGCACACCCGGCTCGGGCTGGCGGAGGGCGTCGTGTTCCCGCGGGTGCTCGGCATCGAGACCACCGGTGTGGTGGCGGCCTGCCCCGGCGGCGAGCTGGCGCCGGGCCAGCAGGTCGCCGCGATGATGGGCGGGATGGGCCGCACCTTCGACGGTGGCTACGCCGAGTACGCGTGCGTACCCGTGTCGCAGGTGGTGCCCTTCCGCAGCGACCTCGAGTGGTCGGTGCTGGGTGCCGTGCCGGAGATGCTGCAGACCGCCAACGGCTCGTTGGCGGCGATCGACGTGCCGGACGGCGGCAGCCTGCTGGTGCGCGGCGGGACGTCGTCGGTCGGGCTCGCGGCGGCGGTGCTGGCGAAGCAGCGGGGCGTCACGGTGCTGGCCACGACGCGCAGCGCCGCACGGGCCGGTGCGCTGCACGACGTCGGGGTCGACCACGTGCTGGTCGACGACGGCGACGTCGCCGACCAGGTGCGGGCGGTGCTGCCGGAAGGCGTCGACGGTGCGCTCGAGCTCGTGGGTGCGCCCACGCTGCGCGACACCCTGCGCGCCGTGCGCCCGCACGGCACCGCCTGCTTCACCGGCATGCTGTCGAACCAGTGGGTGCTGCCGGACTTCTACCCGATCGACGTCATCCCGAACGCCGTGCGGCTCACCGCCTACGCGGGCGACGCGAGCGACCTGCCGGCCGTGGTGCTGCAGGGGTTCCTCGACGCCGTCGCCGCCGGCACGGCCGTGGTGCCCGTCGGGCGGGTGTACGCGCTCGACGAGATCGCCGCCGCCCACGAGGCGATGGAGGACGGCACCGTGGTCGGCAAGCTGGTCGTCGTCCCGTAACCCGGGTCAGGCGTTCTGCGGGAAGCCCAGGTTGAGCCCGCCGTGGCTCGGGTCGAGCCAGCGGCTGGTGACGACCTTGCCGCGGGTAAAGAAGTGCACGCCCTCGGCGCCGTGCGCGTGGCTGTCGCCGAACAGCGACGACTTCCACCCGCCGAACGAGTAGTAGGCCATCGGCACCGGGATCGGCACGTTGACGCCGATCATGCCGACCTGCACCTCGTGCTGGAAGCGCCGGGCGGCGCCGCCGTCGTTGGTGAAGATCGCGGTGCCGTTGCCGTACGGGTTGGCGTTCACCAGCTCGAGGGCCTCGTCGTACGACGCCACGCGCAGCACCGACAGCACCGGGCCGAAGATCTCGTCGGTGTAGACGCTCATGTCGGGGGTCACCCTGTCGAGCAGCGTCGGCCCGAGCCAGAAGCCCTCGGCGGCGCCGTCGAACTCCTGCTCGCGGCCGTCGACGACGAGGTCGGCCCCCGCCTCGCTGCCGGCCGCGACGTACCCGGCCACCTTGTCGCGGTGCTGCTTCGTCACCAGCGGGCCCATGTCGCAGCCGCGGCGGCCGTCGCCGGTGCGCAGCGTCGCCACGCGCTCGGCGATCTTGGCGACCAGCTCGTCGGCGACCGGCTCGACCGCCACGAGCGCCGAGATCGCCATGCACCGCTCCCCCGCCGACCCGAACCCGGCGTTCACCGCGGCGTCGGCGGCCAGGTCGAGGTCGGCGTCCGGCAGCACGACCATGTGGTTCTTCGCCCCGCCGAGCGCCTGCACCCGCTTGCCGTTGCGGGTGCCGGTCTCGTAGACGTAGCGCGCGATCGGCGTCGAGCCGACGAACGACACCGAGGCGACGTCGGGGTGCTCGAGCAGCCGGTCGACGGCCACCTTGTCGCCGTGCACGACCTGCAGCACGCCCTCCGGCAGCCCCGCCTCGGCCCACAGCCGGGCGACGAGCAGCGACGCCGACGGGTCCTTCTCGCTGGGCTTCAGCACCACCGCGTTGCCGCAGGCGATCGCCACCGGCAGGAACCACAGCGGCACCATCGCCGGGAAGTTGAACGGGCTGATCACGGCGACCACGCCGAGCGGCTGCCGGATCGAGTAGACGTCGACCTTCGTCGAGACGTTCTCGCTGTAGCCGCCCTTGAGCAGGTGCGGGATGCCGCAGGCGAACTCGACCACCTCGAGGCCGCGGGTCACCTCGCCCTCGGCGTCGCTCAGCACCTTGCCGTGCTCGGCGGTGATGGCCGCCGCGACCTCGCCCTTGTGCGCGTCGAGCAGCTCGCGGAACCGGAACAGCACCCGCGTGCGCACCGCCAGGGACGCCTCGCCCCACGCCTCCGCGGCCGTCGCCGCGCCGGCCACCGCGAGGTCGACGGTCGCGACGTCGGCCAGGTCGACCCGGCCGGTCACCTGCCCGGTCGCCGGGTCGAAGACGTCACCGGCGCGCTCGCTGCTGCCGCCGAACGGCTTGCCGTCGATCCAGTGCGTGATGCGGGCTGGGCTGCTGCTGGTGGTCATGCCACCACTGTGGCCCACCGGGATCGCACCCCGAGACCACAGCCTGTCGCCGAACCCGCACGACGGCCGGACGATGTGTCAGGGCCGTGAGCCGGCGTCCGGCGTCGGCCGGGGCCTCGAGTCCGCGTCCGTGCAGGTCGTCGTCAGGTGGTGCGTGCAGGCGTGCGGACCCGGGTGCTTCGGTCTGCAACTGTGCGTGATCGGAAGACCCCTGTACGTGAGCGCCCCCGCCCCGTACAGTCGGGGGTACCCCGGCCGAGGACACCGCCCGGGAGCCACGCCTCTCCCGGCGGACGTGGGTACGCGCGTGCCAGGTCGGCACGCGGCGAGAGGCCCACGATGCTGCCCACCACCCCGACGACCCGACCCGTCGCGCCCGGGCCGACCCAGGTCGCACCGGCGGCGGACCCGCGCACGTCCGAGCGGCTGGCGCTGAGCCTGCTCGACGCCATGGAGGCCGCCACCTGCGCGGTCGACCGCGCCGGCCGCATCACCGCGGTCAACCGCGCCTGGCGCGAGGAGACCCGGCGCGGCGGGGGGCGTCCGGCTCGCAGCGGGATCGGGGTCAGCTACCTCGAGGTCTGCGAGGCGGCAGGCGGCGACGAACCGGTCGCGCGCGCGGTGGCGGCCGGCATCGGGTCGGTGCTCGACGGGACGGCCGGCCGTTTCGAGCTGGAGTACCTCTGTCCGGGGCCGACCGGCGACCGCTGGTTCAGCGTGCGCGTCAACCCGCTGTCGGATGACGGGGCCGTCGTTTCGCACGTGGACGTGACGGCCATGAAGAGCGCGCGGAGGGCGCTGAGGCACCTCACCCTGCACGACGCGCTGACCGGTCTGCCGAACCGGCTGCTGCTGGCCGACCGCATGGAGCAGGCGCTGGTGCGCGCGGGACGAACCGGCGCGAGCGTCGCCGTGGCCTTCCTGGACGTCGACCGCTTCCAGCTGGTCAACGACGCCCTCGGCCACCCGGCCGGCGACGAGCTGCTGCAGGCGCTCGCGTCACGGCTGCGGGGCCTGCTGCGCCCGGACGACACCCTGGCCCGCTTCGCCGGCGACGAGTTCGTCGTGGTCTGGCCGGACGTGGCGCCCGGCGACGAGGCCGAGCAGCTGGCGCAGCGGGTGGCCGAGGCGTTCCGCGACCCGTTCGAGCTCACCGGAGGCAGCGTGCGGATCACCGCCAGCGTGGGGTACGCGGTCGGGCGCCACCCGCAGCGGGGCGACGACCTGCTGCTCGACGCGGACGCGGCCATGCACGACGCCAAGAGCCGGGGCAGACAGGGTCCGCGCCGCTGCACCGACGACCTGCGCGAGCAGAGCGCCAGCCGGCGACGGATCGAGGCCGACCTCGTGCGGGGCATCGCCGGCGGGGAGCTCGCCGTGCACTACCAGCCGGTCGTCGACCTCCGGACGCGGACGGTGGTGGGGGTCGAGGCGCTCGTGCGCTGGCACCACCCCGACGGTCTGCGCATGCCGGACACCTTCATCCCGGTGGCCGAGGCCACCGGGTTGATCGTCCCGCTCGGCGCCTGGGTGCTCGAGGAGGCCTGCCGCCAGGGGGCCGCCTGGGCAGCGGTCGGCCTCGACCTGCGCGTGGCCGTCAACTTCTCCGCGAGGCAGATCGGCCACAGCGACGTGATCCCGGGCATCCGGCATGCGCTCGAGGGCAGCGGGCTGCCGCCCGACCGCCTGCTGGTCGAGGTCACCGAGTCGTCGGTGCTCGAGGACGCCGAGCTGGCGCAGCTGGCCTTCGAGCAGATCCACGACCTCGGGGCCAGGGTGGCCATCGACGACTTCGGCACGGGCTTCAGCTCGTTGCTGTACATCAAGCGGTACTCCGTCGCCGCGCTGAAGATCGACCGGCAGTTCGTGGCCGACGTGGGCCGCGACGGTGACGACGACGCGATCGTGGCGAGCGTCGTCTCGCTGGCTCGGGCGGTGCGGGCCGAGTGCATCGCCGAGGGCGTCGAGACGTTCGCGCAGCTCGACCGGCTCGACGCGCTCGGGTGCGGCTACGCGCAGGGCTACCTGCTGGGCCGCCCGGTGGCCGGCCAGGACCTGCCGGCGGCGGTGCGCGCTGCCGAGGCGCTGCTGACCGAGCACGACCGGTGCAGCGCGTGACTGACCCGGCCGATCAGCTGTCGAAGCCCAGGCCCGCCTTGTCGAGCGCCTTCAACCAGACGCCCCGCCGGCCCTGACGCCGGTCGGCGCGGGCGATGGCGCGGCGGGTCAGCTCGATGCCGGCCCAGCGGAACGGCTCGGGCGGGAACGGGATCGGCTTGCTGCGCACCATCTCCAGCGACGTCCGCTCGTTCTCGCGGCCGGCCAGCAGGTCGAGGCAGACCTGGGCGCCGAAGCGCGTGGCCCCCACCCCGAGCCCGGTGTAGCCGTTGACCGCCGCCACCCGCCCGCCGTGCGACGTCGCCCAGAACGCGCTGAACCGCGAGCAGGTGTCGATGGCGCCGCCCCAGGCGTGGGTGATGCGGACGCCGTCGAGCTGCGGGAACGTCTGCAGCAGGTGGTCGGCGAGCACCCGCTCGGTGCGGGCGTTGCGGGCTCGTCGTCCGCTCATGTCGTTGCCGAAGTAGTAGAGCGCGTCGTACCCGCCCCACAGCAGGCGGTCGTCGGCGGTGCGCCGGTAGTAGTGGAACTGGTTGCCGGCGTCGCCGATGCCGTAGCCGCGCGGCCACGACAGCGCGTCGAGGACGTCGGCGCCGAGCGGCTCGGTCACCAGCACGTGGTCCCACACCGGCACGACGTACTGGCGCAGCCGCCGCACCGGCGACGGGAACACGTTCGTGCCGAGCACCACCCGGCGGGCACGCACCGTGCCGGACGTCGTCCGCACCGCCACGACGTCGCCGAGGTCGAGCAGGCCGGTGACGCGGGTCTGCTCGTGCAGCCGGCCCCCCAGCCGCTCGACCGCGTCGGCCAGACCCCACGCCAGCCGGGCCGGGTCGAGGGTCGCGACGCCGTCCGGGTCGTAGAGGCCACCGAGGTACGTCGGGGAGTCGGCGAGGGCGCGGGTCTGCGCGGCGTCGAGCAGCCGGTGCCGCAGGCCGAGCGACGTCGCGACCTCGTGGTCCTCGCGCAGCCCGTCGAGCTGCCACGGCTCGACCGCGACGTCGAGCTCGCCGGCCCGGTCGAACGCGCAGTCGATCCCGTACCGGCGCACGGCGTCCTCGATGGCGTCCAGGTTCTCCTGGCCCAGCCGGGTCAGCAGCGGCATCTCGTCCGGCCACCGCTCGACGCCGTTCGCCAGCCCGTGCGTCAGGCTCGCGGCGCAGAAGCCGCCGTTGCGACCGGTGGCCGCCCAGCCGATGCGGTGCCCCTCGAGCAGCACGACGTCGGCGCCGGGCTGCTCCTCCAGCGCCAGCAGCGCGGCCCACAGCCCGGTGAAGCCGCCGCCGATCACCAGCAGGTCGACGTCGACGTCGCCCACCAGCGCCGGGCGCGGGGCCGGCCGGTCGGGGGTGTCGAGCCAGTACGGCGTCGAGCTCGCACCCTCGACGTGGATGCCGCTCACGGCAGGCTCATCTCGCTCGGCGCCGGCTCCCGATGACCTGGCCGGCGACGACGAGCAGCACGGCGAGGAGGAACATCGAGAAGCCGATCACGTTGGCCTGCGCGGGGATGCCGCGCAGGTACGACACGTAGACGAACTTCGGGAACGTCGTCGTGTCACCCGACACGAAGTTCGTGATGATGAAGTCGTCGAACGACAGCGAGAACGACAGCAGGGCCGCCGCCACGATGCCGGGAGCCACCAGGGGCAGGGTCACCCGGGTGAACGTCGTCCGCTCGCTGGCGTAGAGGTCCATCGCGGCCTCCTCCAGCCTCGGGTCGAGGCTCTGCACGCGCGCCTTCACCGTCACCACGACGAAGCTGAGGCAGAACATGATGTGCGCGATGACGATCGTCCAGAAGCCGAGCTTCAGGCCGACCCGCGCGAACCCCTGCACGAAGAGCGTCAGCAGGCTGGCGCCCATGACGACCTCGGGCGTGGCCATCGGCAGGAAGATCAGGATGTTCGTGGTCGAGCGGCCGCGGAACCGGTGACGCACCAGGGCGAACGCGATGAGCGTGCCGAGCACGGTGGCGACGACGGTGGCGATGAGGCCGATCTTCAGGCTGTTCGCCAGCGCGCCGCACACACCCGGTGCGCCGCAGGGGTTCTCCCAGTAGCGCAGGGTCGGGCTGCCCTCGGGGTTCCAGCTGATGTTCGACCGCTTGTAGTTGTTGAACGAGAACACGAACGTGTAGGCCACCGGCACGAACAGGTAGACCAGCACCAGCACGGCGACGATCGCGACGACGCGCCGCCCGAACCACGCGCGCGCGGCGGTCACACCAGCTCCTCGGTGCCGGCCCTGCGGATGTACAGGAACACCAGCAGCAGGATGAGCGCCATCAGGGTGAACGACAGCGCGGCCGCCACCGGGAACCCGTTCAGCACCCGGAAGAACTGGCTGTCGATGACGTTGCCGACCATCTTGGTGCCGCGGTCGGAGCCGAGCAGCTCGGCGTTCACGTAGTCGCCGGCCGCCGGGATGAACGTCAGCAGGGTGCCGGCCACCACGCCGGGCAGGCTGAGCGGGAACGTCACCTTGCGGAACGTGGTGAAGCCGCTGGCGTACAGGTCGCCGCCGGCCTCGATCATCCGCGGGTCGACCCGCTCGAGGCTGGCGTAGATCGGCAGCGTCATGAACGGCACGAAGTTGTAGGTGATGCCGGCGACGACCGCCATCCACGTCTCGGTGATGTGCCCGCTGGGCACCAGGTGCAGGAACTTCAGCGAGTGCGCCACCCAGCCGTCGTCCGCGAGGATCTGCCGCCAGGCGATGGTGCGCAGGATGAACGAGGTGAAGAACGGCGCCACGATGCAGATGAGCATCACCCCGCGCCACCGGCCGGCCTTGAACGCGATCGTGTAGGCCAGCGGGTAGGCCAGGCAGAACGCGAAGAACGTGGCGAGCGCCGCGTAGAGCAGCGACCGGCCGAAGTGCGGGGCGAACTGCGTGATGGCGTCGACGTAGTTGCCGAAGTTCAGGTCGCGGTAGTAGAAGCCCGGGAAGCCGGGGTACTGCGACTGCAGCGACACCGTGAACAGCTGCACCAGCGGTGCGACGAAGAAGATCGTCAGCCAGGCCAGCCCTGGCAGCAGCAGCAGGTACGGCAGCCAGCGGTTGCGCTGCTCCTGCGGGGGCGGCGGGGTGACCTTGTCGCCGACGCCGGGCGCGTGCCCGGTGGTGCCGGCGGCGACGGCGGTCACGCGCGGGTCCCGGTCGTGTCGACCGGCTCGCCGTGCCGCTCGGCGTCGGCCGTGGCGTCGCGCGCCACCTCGGCCGGCGTCACGGGTGCGGCCACCGCACCGGCGTCACCGCTGCCGCTGCCGGGCACCAGGTCGGGGTCGACGCCGGCGTGCAGGTCCTCGTCGCCGCGCAGCCCGAAGGTGTGCTGGGGGTCCCAGCACAGGCGCACCTCGTCGCCGCGGCGGGCCAGCGCCCCGAGCCCGGTGTTCTGCGAGAACACCGTGAGCAGGCCGACGCCGGGCACCCGCACCAGGTACTGCGTGCTGACGCCGAAGAAGGAGGCGTCGACGACCGTGCCGGGGCCGACGACGTTCGCACCGGACGGCGGCTCGTCGCCGGCCGCGAGCAGCGACACCTTCTCGGGCCGGACGCCGACCACGACCTCGCCCTCGCCGACCGGGCTGCGGCCGGCCGGCACGTGCACCCGGCCGCCCGCGACGTCGACGCCCAGCACGTCGCCCGAGCGCTCGACCACGGTGCCGCGCACCAGGTTCGACTGGCCGAGGAAGTTCGCGACGAAGGCGGTGGCGGGCTGCTCGTACAGCTCGGCGGGCGGGCCCATCTGCTCGATGCGCCCGTGGTTCATGACGGCCACGGTGTCGGCCATCGTCATGGCCTCCTCCTGGTCGTGCGTGACGTGGATGAACGTCAGGCCGACCTCCACCTGGATCTGCTTCAGCTCGACCTGCATCTGCCGGCGCAGCTTGAGGTCGAGCGCGCCGAGCGGCTCGTCGAGCAGCAGCACCTCGGGCCGGTTCACCACCGCGCGGGCCAGGGCCACGCGCTGCTGCTGGCCGCCGGACAGCTGCGCCGGCTTGCGGCGGGCGACGTGGGCCAGCTGCACCAGCTCGAGGGCCTGCGTCGCGCGGGCCGCGGCGTCCGGCTCCTTGCGGCGGCGCAGCCCGAACGCGACGTTCTCGTGCACGTCGAGGTGCGGGAACAGCGCGTAGCTCTGGAAGACGGTGTTGACCGGCCGCTGGTAGGGCCGGGTGCCGGTCAGGTCGGTGCCACCGATGCCGACCCGGCCGGACGTCGGCTGCTCGAGCCCCGCGACCATGCGCAGCGTCGTGGTCTTGCCGCAGCCCGACGGGCCGAGCAGCGCGAAGAACGACCCGCGCGGCACCTGCAGCGACAGGTCGTCGACCGCGGTGAAGTCACCGAAGGTCTTGGTGACGTGCTCGAGCGTCAGGTCGCCGGTGGCGCCTCGCACCTCGGATGCCCTGGCCATCAGTTCCCGATCACCTTCGACCACTCCTCGCTGTACCGGGCATCGCGCTCGGAGTCGAGCGCCTTGAACACCGACACGTTCTTCAGGAAGTCCGCGTCCGGGAAGATGAACGGGCTCTTGGCGAGCTCGGCGTCGATCTTCTCCATCTCGGCCTGCGCGCCCTCGACCGGGCAGACGTAGTTGACGTACGCCGCCACCTCGGCCGCGACCTCCGGCTCGTAGTAGTAGTCCATGACCCGCTCGGCGTTGCGCCGGTGCCGCGAGGTGATGGGGATCATCATGTTGTCGGACCACAACATGCCGCCCGAGTCGGGGATGACGAACTCCCAGTTCGGGTTCTCGGTCTCGGCGCGCAGCACGAACAGGTCGCCGCTCCAGACGATGCCGGCGATCGCGTTGCCGCTCTGCAGGTCCTGCAGGTAGCTGTTCCCCTTGATGCGGCGGATGTTGCCGTCGCGCACGCGCTTGTCGACCTCGTCGATCGCCGACGTGAACTGCGCGTCGGTGAAGTCGCCGCCGGGGTCGGCGCCCTGCTGCTTCATGATCAGGCCGAGGGTGTCGCGGAACTCGCTGAGCACCGTGATCTTGCCCTTGAGGTCGGGCGCCCACAGGTCGTCGAGCGACTTCAGCTCGCGGCCGACCTTCGACTTGTCGTACCCGATGCCGGCGAAGCCGCTCTGCCAGGTCAGCGAGTGCTCGCGGCCGGGGTCGAAGCCGACGTCCTTGAGGGTCGGCAGCAGGTTGCCCGCGTGCGGCATCTGGATGAGCTCGAGCGGCTGGCACAGCCCCTGCTGGATGACCCGGTTCGCCATCCAGTCGGTGAAGACGAAGATGTCGCGCTGGATGTCCTGCCCGTTGCGCAGCTGCGGCGCGATCTTGCTGAAGTAGCTGTCGTTGTCGTCGACGTCCTCGGAGTAGTCGACGCGGATGCCCGTCTCCTTGGTGAAGGCCTCGAGCGTCGGGTACTTCTTGGTGTCGTCGTCGTAGTCGAGGTAGGCCGTCCAGTTCGCCCACTTCACGATCTTCTCGGTCTCCGAGAGGTCCTGCGGCAGCTTCACCTGCACCGCCCCGCCCACCGGCGGGGTGGGCGGCGCGCAGGCGGCGAGGGCCGCGGCTGCGCCGGCTCCCCCGAGCCCGGCGAGGAACGCACGACGGCTGGTGGCGCCGCGGCCCAGCGCCGCGAGCTGGCGCACCAGCGGGTCCTGCGGTGGGCGTCGGGTCACGCGGGCTCCTCGGACGAGTCGACGGGGGTGGTGGTGCGGTCGGTGAACACCGTGCGGTGCCAGGGCTTGCGGGCGGTGCCGGTGAGGTCGGTCATCACGTGCTTGACGCTCGTGTACTCCTCCAGCGAGTAGGCGCTCATGTCCTTGCCGAAGCCGGACGCCTTGACGCCGCCGTGCGGCATCTCGCTGATGATCGGGATGTGGTCGTTGACCCAGACGCACCCGGCCTGGATCTCGCGGGTGGCACGGCCGGCGCGGACGACGTCGCGCGTCCAGGCCGAGGCGGCGAGGCCGTACTCGGTGTCGTTCGCCAGCTCGATCGCGGTGTCGTCGTCGTCGAACGGCACCACGCACAGCACCGGCCCGAACACCTCGTCGCGCCAGATCGACGCGGTGCGGTCGATGCCCGCGACCAGGGTGGGCTCGTAGTAGGCGCCGGCCGCCAGCGCACCACCGGGAGCCGCACCGCCGCAGACCACCTTCGCGCCCTCGGCGCGGGCCCGCTCGACGTGCGCCGCCACCCGCCCCTGGTGCACCCGGCTGATCAACGGACCCTGGTCGGTGTCGTCGTCGAGCGGGTCGCCCAGCCGGACGGCGCGCATCAGGTCGGCGACGCCGGCCACGAAGTCGTCGTGCAGCGAGCGGTGCACGATCGCCCGGGTCGCCGCCGTGCAGTCCTGGCCGGTGTTGATGAGCGCACCCGCCACGGCCCCGTGCACGGCCGCCTCCAGGTCGGCGTCGTCGAACACCACGAACGGCGCCTTGCCGCCGAGCTCGAGGTGCACCCGCTTCGCGCTGCCCGCAGCGAGCGACATGACCCGCCGCCCCACCGCCGAGCTGCCGGTGAACGACACCATCGCGACGCCGGGGTGCGCGACCAGGTGCTCGCCGACGTCCGGCCCGGCGCCGGTGACGACGTTCAGCACGCCCGCCGGCAGCCCGGCCCGGGCACCGGCCTCGGCCATCAGCAGCGCGGTCAGCGGCGTCAGCTCGCTGGGCTTCAGCACGATGGCGTCGCCGGCCGCCACCGCGGGCAGCACCTTCCAGGCAGCCATCTGCAGCGGGTAGTTCCAGGGCGCGATCGACCCGACGACGCCCAGCGGCTCGCGGCGCACCACCGAGGTGTGGTCGGCGCTGTACTCCCCCGCAGCCCGGCCCTCCAGCAGCCGCGCGGCACCGGCGAAGAAGGCGGTGTTGTCGATGGTGCCCGGCACGTCGAACTCGCGCGAGAGCCGGATCGGCTTGCCGGTCTGCGAGGTCTCGGCGCGGGCCAGCTCGTCGGCGACCGCCTCCAGCTCGACCGCCCAGCGGTGCATCACCGTGCTGCGCTCGGCCGGCGGCGCCGCGCCCCACTCGCGCTGCGCCCGGGTGGCCGCCTCGACCGCGGCGTCGACGTCGGCCGGCCCGGCCAGCCCACCGACCGCCACCGCGCGACCGCTGGCAGGGTCGACGACCTCGTGCCGAGGGGCGGCGTCGCCGGCGAGCGGGGCCCGGCGCGCGCCGTCCACCCACTGCAGCTCGGCGTCCACGGCGAGGTACCTCCGGGGGTCGGGGGGGATCGGTGCGGCCGATAGTGGCACGGGCTCGGACCATTGGGAAGGCGCTTCAACGGTTCGAGTGCCGATCGCGCGATCCAGCAACGAAATCGTGACCTGCAGCGCGGATCAGCGGTGCAGCACGGTTGACGGAGCGCGATTCGACGGTCACCCTCGGCACCAGCAGGATGACAACCGCGTCGTGCCGAGGGCCGACACGCTGTGAGGGGGCCGGGGTGCTGCCGACCGTGCGCGAGGTGCTCGAGCTGCCGGTGCTGGCCGCCGGCGACCCGCACGTGCTGAGCGGCGCCGACCGGCTCGACCACGAGGTGCGCTGGGCGCACGTGGCCGAGATCGCCGAGATCGGCGGGCTGCTGCGCGGCGACGAGCTGGTGCTGACCACCGGCGTCGCGCTGCCACGCTCCGACGCCGGCCTGGAGGCCTTCGTCACGACGCTCGCCGAGGTGCCGGTGGCCGGGCTCGTCGTCGAGCTGGGGCACGCGTTCACCGGACGGCTCCCGGGCGCCATGGTGCGCGCGGCGGCGGCGGCCGGGCTGCCGCTGGTCGAGCTGCGGCGCGGCGTCCCGTTCGTCGAGGTGACCGAGGCGGTGCACGGCCGGGTGATCGACGCCCAGCTGGCGACGCTGCGGCAGGCCCAGGCGATGCACGAGACGTTCACCGAGCTCGCGGTCGAGGGCGCCGAGGCCGCCGAGGTGGTGCGCCAGGCCGCGCGGATGGCGGGCGCGCCGGTGGTGCTCGAGACCCTGGCGCACCAGGTGGTCGAGCACGACGCGGCCGGGCAGGACGACGCCCGCCTGCTGGCCCGCTGGCAGCAGCGCTCGCGCGCCGTGCGGGTCGAGGGGCGGGCCGGCACCGACCCGGCGAGCGGCTGGGTGGTGGCCGGCGTCTCGGCGCGCGGCGAGGACTGGGGCCGGCTGGTGATGGTGCGACCGCCCGGGCAGGCCGGCAGCAACCAGGACGTCGTGCTGCTGGAGCGCGCCGCCACCACCCTGGCGCTGCACCGGCTGATCGCCCGCGACCGCGAGGGGCTCGAGCGGCAGACCCACCGCACGCTGCTCACCGCGCTGCTCGACCACGCCCACCCCGACGCCGAGATCGCGCTGCGGGCCCGCGCCCTCGGCGTCCCGCTCGACGGCCGGCGGCTGGTCGGCGCCGTCGTCCGCTGGCCCGACGCGACCGGCGCCGCGACCCTCGCCACCCAGGCCCGGCTGCCCGACCTCGCCGACGCGCTGGCCCAGCCGACCCGCGAGGCGAGGCTGCCCGCCCTGGTCGGCGCGCTCGACGACAGCACCGTCGGGGTGCTCGCCGCGCTCGACCGGCGTGACGCCGAGGTCGCGGTGCTCGACCGGCTCGGCCGGGCCGTGGAGAAGGTGGTGCGGGCCCGGCTGCCGCGGCTCGAGCCCGACCGGCTGGTGACCGCTGCCGGCTCGGTGGTGGCGGGCCTGCGCGACGCCCGCCGCTCGGTCGTCGAGGCGCAGCAGGTCGCCGACGCCGCCGAGCACCTGCCGCACCAGGGACGCTTCGTGCGGATGCACGACGTCGGGGTGCGCGGCCTGCTCTCGCTGCTGCGCGGCGACGCCCGGCTCGAGACCTTCGTCGAGCGCGAGCTCGGCCCGCTGCTCGCGCAGACCGACCGCCGCTCGGCCGGGCTGCTCGCCGCGCTGCGCGCCTACCTCGAGGCCGGCCGCAACAAGTCGGCTGCCGCCGCGGCGATGCACCTGTCGCGCCCGGCGTTCTACGACCGGATGACGCACCTGCAGGACCTGCTCGGCGTCGACCTCGACGACGTCGAGACCAGCCTCGCGCTGCACCTGGCCCTGCTCGCCCACGACACCCGCTGACCCCTATTGCGCGCGTCAGCCCGGTTTGCGCACGTCAGCCCGCTCCCGAGGGTGCCGGGAGCGGGCTGAGCCGCGGAAAGCGGGCTGACGCGCGGAAAGGGGGGGTGCGGGGTTCAGCTGTCGAGGTTGGCCATCACGTGCTTGATGCGCGTGTAGTCCTCGAAGCCGTACATCGACAGGTCCTTGCCGTAGCCGCTGTGCTTGAAGCCGCCGTGCGGCATCTCGGCGACGAGCGGGATGTGCGTGTTGATCCAGACGCAGCCGAAGTCGAGGGCGTTGCTGACCCGCAGGGCGCGTCCGAGGTCCTTCGTCCACACCGACGACGCCAGGCCGTACTGCACGCCGTTGGCCCAGGCGATCGCCTGGTCCTCGTCGGTGAAGCGCTGCACGGTGATGACCGGGCCGAAGATCTCTGACTGCACGGCCTCGTCGTCCTGGCGCAGGTTCGACACGACGGTGGGCGACCAGTAGTAGCCGTCGCCGAGGTCGGCGCGCCGCGCGCCCCCGGCGTCGAGCGAGGCGTGGTCGGGCAGCCGGTCGAGGAAGCCCTGCACGTGCGCGAGCTGGTTGGCGTTGTTCACCGGGCCGAGCAGCGCGTCGTCGTCGTCGGGCAGGCCGACCTTCGCGCCCTTCGCCTGCTCGGCGAGCGCCGCGACGAAGTCGTCGTGGACGCCGGGCGCGGCGAGCACGCGGGTGGCCGCGGTGCAGTCCTGGCCGGCGTTGAAGTACCCGGCGACCGCGATCGCCTCGGCCGCGGCCTCGACGTCGGCGTCGTCGAACACCACGACGGGCGCCTTGCCCCCGAGCTCGAGGTGCACGCGCTTGACGTCCTTCGAGGCGGCCTCGGCGACGGCCATGCCGGCCCGCACCGAGCCGGTGATCGACACCATCGCGGGGGTCTTGTGCTCGACGAGCGCGGCGCCGGTCGAGCGGTCGCCGGTGACGACGTTCAGCACGCCCGGCGGCAGGAACTCGGCGGCGATCTCGGCGAGCAGCAGCGTGGTCTCGGGCGTGGTGTCGCTGGGCTTCAGCACCACGGTGTTGCCGGCGGCGATGGCCGGCGCGAACTTCCAGACCGCCATCATCATCGGGTAGTTCCACGGCGTCACCTGACCGATGACACCGATCGGCTCGCGGCGGATCCACGACTGGTGGCCGGCCAGGTACTCGGCGCTGGCCCGGCCCTCGAGCACGCGGGCGGCGCCGGCGAAGAACCGGATCTGGTCGACCATCGGCGGCACCTCCTCCGACGCGGTGAGCGCGTACGGCTTGCCGGTGGTGCGCGCCTCGAGGTGCACGAGCTCGTCGGCCCGCGCCTCGATCGCGTCGGCGATCTTCAGCAGCGCCTGCTGCCGCTCGCTCGGCGTCGTGCGCCCCCACGACCTGAACGCCTCGGACGCCGCGCCGAAGGCCCGGTCGAGGTCGCCGGCGCTCGACACCGGCGCCTGCGCCACGACGGCGCCGGTCGAGGGGTCGACGAGGTCGGTGGCGCCGTCACCGGTGGCGTCGACGTACTCGCCTCCGACGAAGTTGCGCAGGGTGGTGGGCGACTCGCTCAACGGGTGCTCCTCAAGGTGGTCGACGACCCGGCGACTGTACCCGCTGGCTCGCCGGTATCGACAGCGGAGCGTGGTAGCAGACCACGAATCCGCGCTGCAGACGGCGTTCGGCGACGGATTCGCTTGCCAAAGCGGCATCGGCCGGTGAGGATGGACCGGTGACCACGCGCGACCGCTCGTCCTACGTGCTCGACGACCTGTCGAAGCGGATCATCGAGCAGCTGCAGGAGGACGGTCGCCGTCCGTACGCCCAGATCGGCAAGGCCGTCGGCCTGTCGGAGGCCGCCGTGCGCCAGCGCGTGCAGCGGCTGCTCGACGCCGGCGTCATGCAGATCGTGGCGGTGACCGACCCGCTCCAGGTGGGGTTCAGCCGCCAGGCGATGATCGGCATCCGCTGCGAGGGCGACCTCACCGCGGTGGCCGACGAGCTGTCCGACATGGCCGAGGTCGACTACGTCGTCATCACCGCCGGCAGCTTCGACCTGCTCGCCGAGGCCGTCTGCGAGGACGACGACGCGCTGCTCGACCTGATCAGCACCCGCATCCGCACCATCAAGGGCGTGACGTCGACCGAGACGTTCGTCTACCTCAAGCTGCGCAAGCAGCTCTACAACTGGGGAACCCGATGACCACCACGCCGCAGGAGACTCCTGCCGCACCGCAGGGCACCACCACGCCGAGGGGCACCGCGCGCACCGACGCCGCGCGCGACCACCTCTGGATGCACTTCACCCGCCACTCGACGTACGAGGAGGGCGGGCAGGTGCCCGTCATCGTGCGCGGCGAGGGCCACCGCATCTGGGACGCCGCGGGCAAGGAGTACATCGACGGCCTGGCGGGCCTGTTCACCGTGCAGGTCGGCCACGGCCGCACCGAGCTCGCCGAGGCGGCCGCGAAGCAGGCCAAGGACCTGGCGTTCTTCCCGCTGTGGTCCTACGCGCACCCGGCGGCGATCGACCTCGCCGAGCGGCTGGCCCACGAGGCGCCCGGCGACCTCAACCGCGTCTTCTTCACGACCGGCGGCGGCGAGGCCGTCGAGACCGCGTGGAAGCTCGCCAAGCAGTACTTCAAGATGACCGGCAAGCCCACCAAGCACAAGGTGATCAGCCGCGCGGTGGCCTACCACGGCACCCCGCAGGGGGCGCTGTCGATCACCGGCATCCCCGAGGCCAAGATGCCGTTCGAGCCGCTGGTGCCCGGCGCGCACAAGGTGCCGAACACCAACCTCTACCGCGCGCCCGAGGCGCTGCGCGAGGACCCGAAGGCGTTCGGCCGCTGGGCCGCCGACCGCATCGCCGAGGCGATCGAGTTCGAGGGCGCCGACTCGGTGGCCGCGGTGTTCCTCGAGCCGGTGCAGAACTCCGGCGGCTGCTTCCCGCCGCCGCCCGGGTACTTCGAGCGGGTGCGCGAGATCTGCGACGAGTACGACGTCCTGCTGGTCGCCGACGAGACCATCTGCGCGTTCGGCCGCATCGGCGAGATCTTCGCCTGCAAGGACTTCGGCTTCGTGCCCGACATGATCACCTGCGCCAAGGGCATGACGTCGGGCTACTCCCCCATCGGCGCGATGATCGCCAGCGACCGGTTGTTCGAGCCGTTCAAGAGCGGCCACGCGTCGTTCGCCCACGGGTACACGTTCGGCGGTCACCCGGTGTCGGCCGCCGTCGCGATGGCGAACCTGGACGTCTTCGAGCGCGAGGGCCTGGTGCAGCACGTGCACGAGAACGCCCCCCGGTTCCGCGCGACGCTCGAGAAGCTGCTCGACCTGCCCATCGTCGGCGACGTCCGCGGCGAGGGGTACTTCTACGGGATCGAGCTGGTGAAGGACAAGCAGACCCGCGAGACCTTCGACGACGACGAGGCCGAGCGGCTGCTGCGCGGCTTCCTGTCGAAGGCGCTGTTCGACGCCGGCCTGTACTGCCGCGCCGACGACCGCGGCGACCCGGTGGTGCAGCTCGCGCCGCCGCTGATCATCGGCCAGACCGAGTTCGACGACATCGAGCAGCGGCTGCGCGGTGTGCTGAGCGAGGCCTGGACCAGGCTGTGACGGCGTGAGCTCGCTCTGGCACGACACCGTGCCGGAGCGGCCCCGGCGCGCACCGCTGCCCGGCGACACCGTCGCCGACGTGTGCGTCGTCGGGGCCGGCTTCACCGGCCTCTGGACGGCGTACCACCTGCTCGAGCGCGACCCGTCGCTCGACGTCGTGGTGGTGGAGGCCGAGCACGCCGGCTTCGGCGCGAGCGGTCGCAACGGGGGCTGGTGCTCGGCGCTGCTGCCGCAGAGCGCCGACGCGATCGCCCGCACCCACGGCGTCGACGCCGCGCTGGCCATGCGCCGGGCGATGGTCGACTCGGTGCACGAGATCGGCCGGGTCACCGCCGCCGAGGGGATCGAGTGCGACTACGCGCTCGGCGGCACCGTCGTGGTGGCGCGCACCCCCGCCCAGCTCGAGCGGGCGCGCGCCGACGTCCGGCACGACCAGGGCTGGCAGGGCGTCGACGAGGTGCGGCTGCTGGACGCCGCGGCGACCCGCGAGCGGGTCGGCGTGCCCGACGCGCTCGGCAGCTCGTTCACCCCGCACTGCGCCCGCGTGCACCCGGCGAAGCTGGCACAGGGCCTGGCCGACGTCGTCGTGGCCCGCGGCGCGCGCCTGCACGAGGGCACGCGGGTGCGGAGCATCGAGCCGCGCGTCGTGCGCACCGACCACGGCACGGTGCGGGCGCGGCACGTCGTGCGGGCCACCGAGGCGTGGACGTCGCAGCTGCCCGGCAGCCGGCGCGAGGTGGTGCCGGTCTACTCGCTGGTGGTGGCGACCGAGCCGCTGCCGGCACACGTGCTCGACGAGGTGGGGCTGGCGCAGGGCGAGACGTTCAGCGAGCACCGCAACGTCATCGTCTACGGCCAGCGCACCGCCGACGGCCGCATCGTGTTCGGCGGCCGCGGCGCGCCGTACCACTGGCGCTCGGCCATCGAGCCGCGCTTCGACGAGGAGCCGCGGGTGTTCGCGGCCATCGAGCGGTACCTGCACCAGATGCTGCCGGCGACCGCGCCGTACGCGATCACCCACCGCTGGGGCGGCCCGCTCGGCATCGCCCGCGACTGGCACGCCGCGGTGCGCCACGACCCGGCGACCGGGCTGGCCAGCGCCGGCGGGTACGTCGGTGACGGGGTGACCACGACGAACCTCGCCGGCCGCACCCTCGCCGACCTGCTCACCGGAGCCGACACCGAGCTCACCCGACTGCCCTGGGTCGGGCACCGCTCACCGCGCTGGGAACCCGAGCCGGCGCGCTGGCTCGGGGTCAACGCGGGCCTCCAGGTGGCTCGCGCGGCCGACGCCGTCGAGCAGCGCACCGGCCGGGTCACGCCGCTCTCGCGGGTGCTGGCCCGGCTGACCGGGCACTGAGCGCCGGCGGCGCCACCCCGAGGGCCCAGGACGTCGAACGGCACCCGGCCCGCTGGTGCGGGTCGGGTGCCGTGGTGTCGAGCGGGTGGGCGGGCCTCAGGCCTCGGCGGCGTCGCGGCTGCGGGCGAAGGCCTCGAGGCCCTCGAGCAGCGCGCTGACCTGAGTCGGCTCCATGCCGACGAGGGTCTTGCGCAGTCGCTTGCGACGGGCGGTGCGCACGTCGTTCAGCACCCCGCGGCCGGCGGCGGTCAGCCGGATCTCGATCTCGCGGCGGCTGGTCGGGTGGGTGGCCCGCTCGACCAGGTCGCCGGCCTCGAGGCGGTCGACGAGCCGGCTGGCCGACGGCAGCGACGCCTGCGTCCACCGGGCGAGGGCACTCAGGTTGAGCGCACCCCGACGCGACAGCACGCTGAGCGCTCGCAGCTGGGCCCATGACACGTTGGGTCCCTCGTCGAGCGCGGACAGGTGCTCTTCGAGCAGCACCCGGGACAGTTCCTCGATCTCGCGGACGCGCAGATCCTTGTCGGTGGAGCGAGTCTTGGTTGGCACCACGTAACCGTATCAAGTCGTACGGGTAACGTGTGCCTTTCCAGCCGACGGGAGTGTCGGTCCACCCTGGCGGGTGAACGACGACCGGCGCCACGCGACCTGCGGTCGTCGCCTCCGCCGCGGCCCGGCTTCCCGGCAGCACACTGTCGTCGTGAGGTTCACCGACGGGTACTGGCGCACGAGGCAGGGGTTCCGGGTGCTGCACCCGGCCGAGGTCGAGCAGGTCGAGGTGCGCGGGCGCGAGCTCGTCGTGCACTCCCCCACGGCGCCGCTCCGCGGGCGCGGCGACACGCTGAACCTGCCGGTGGTGACGCACACGATCGGCTCGCCGGCCCCGGGCGTGATCAGCGTCCGCATCGAGCACCACGCGGGCGGCGTGCCGCCGCGGCCGGTCTTCGAGCTGGCCCGCGGCGACGAGCACCCCGTGCAGGTCGTGGTCGAGGACGACGTCGCCTGGCTGCGCACCGAGGACCTCACGGTGCGCGTGCACCGCTCCGGGCCGTGGCGGCTCGAGGTGCTGCGCGGCGAGCGGGTGCTCACGTCGTCCGACCGCCGTTCGGTGGGGCTGGTGACCGAGACCGCCACCGGCCGGCACCTCGTGCACGAGCAGCTCGCGATCGGCGTCGGGGAGACGCTGCACGGCCTGGGCGAGCGCTTCGGCCCCACGGTGCGCAACGGTCAGTCGGTCGACGTCTGGAACGCCGACGGCGGCACCAGCAGCGAGCAGGCGTACAAGAACGTGCCGTTCCTGCTGAGCAGCAGCGGGTACGGCGTGCTGGTCGACGACCCCGGGCCGGTGTCGTTCGAGGTCGGGTCGGAGGCCGTCTCGCGCACGCAGTTCAGCGTCGAGGGGCAGTCGCTGACCTACCTGCTGCTCGACGGGCCGACGCCGAAGGACGTGCTGCGCCGCTGCACCGCCCTGGCCGGGCGCCCCGCGCGGGTGCCGGCGTGGTCGCTGGGCCTGTGGCTCTCGACGTCGTTCACCACCTCCTACGACGAGGAGACGGTGACCTCGTTCGTCGACGGCATGGCCGAGCGCGGCATCCCGCTGAGCGTCTTCCACTTCGACTGCTTCTGGATGCGGCAGTTCCACTGGTGCGACTTCGTCTGGGACCCGGCGACCTTCCCCGACCCGCGCGGCATGCTGCAGCGCCTGCACGACAAGGGTCTGCGGGTCTGCGTGTGGATCAACCCCTACATCGCACAACGTTCGCACCTGTTCACGGAGGGGCGCGACCGCGGGTACCTGCTGCGCCGCGCCGACGGCTCCGTGTGGCAGACCGACGACTGGCAGGCCGGGACGGCGCTGGTCGACTTCACCAACCCGGACGCCGTCGCGTGGTGGACGGGTGAGCTGGCCGAGCTGCTCGAGCTGGGCGTCGACTGCTTCAAGACCGACTTCGGCGAGCGCGTGCCCACCGACGTGGTGTGGCACGACGGCTCCGACCCGCAGCGCATGCACAACTGGTACGCGCAGCTCTACAACCGCGCGGTGTTCGACCTGCTCGAGCGCGAGCGCGGAGCGGGCGAGGCGGTGGTGTTCGCGCGGTCGGCGACGGTGGGCGGGCAGCGGATGCCGGCGCACTGGGGCGGCGACTGCGAGTCGTCGTTCGCGGGCATGGCCGAGACCCTGCGCGGCGGCCTCTCGGCGGCGGCCAGCGGGTTCGCCTTCTGGAGCCACGACGTCGGGGGCTTCGAGGGCACCCCCGACCCGGCCGTGTTCAAGCGCTGGGTGCCGTTCGGGCTGCTGTCGTCGCACTCGCGGCTGCACGGCTCGGGCTCGGTGCGCGTGCCGTGGGCGTTCGACGAGGAGGCCGTCGACGTGCTGCGGTCGTTCACCCGGCTGAAGCTCGAGTTGTCGCCCTACCTGCTGGCCGCCGCGGACGAGGCGCACCGCGAGGGGGTGCCGGTGCTGCGGCCGATGCTGCTCGAGCTGCCCGACGACCCGACGTCCGCGCTGCTCGACCGGCAGTACCTGCTCGGCCCCGACCTGTTGGTGGCCCCGGTGATGTCGGCCGACGGCGACGTCACCTACTACGTGCCCGAGGGCACCTGGACGCACCTGCTCACCGGCGCCGAGGTCACCGGCCCGCGCTGGGTCACCGAGCGGTACGCCTTCGACGCGCTGCCGCTGCTGGTGCGCCCCGGCGCGGTGCTGCCGCTCGCCGTCGGCGCGCTGTCGCCCGAGCTCGACCCCGACCTGGAGATCGAGCTGACCGTCTTCTCGCCGCAGCTCGACCGCACCCAGGTCGTGCGGGTGCCCGACGGGCACGGCGTCACCGCGCTGGAGGTCGAGGTGACCGTCGCCGGCGGGCAGGTGTCGGCGCGCCGGCTGTCGGGCACGGTGCCCTACCGGGTCGAGCTGCCCTAGCCCGTCACGAGCGCAGCACGCCGGCGAGCGCGTCGAGCACCGCGGCGTCCTCGATGGTGCCGGGCACCGCGGGGCTGCCGCCGTCGGCGATCTCGCGCATCGTGCGGCGCAGCACCTTGCCCGAGCGGGTCTTCGGCAGCGCGGCCACCACGTCGACCCGCTTCAGCGCGGCGACGGCACCGACCTCGTCGCGTACCCGCTGCACGCACTCGGCGGCCACCGTCGCGTCGTCCCAGTCGCCGCCCTTCAGCACGACGAGCGCCCGCGGCACCTGCCCCCGCAGCTCGTCGGCGACGCCGATCACCGCGCACTCGGCGACCGCGGGGTGACCGGCGATCGCCGCCTCCAGCGCACCGGTCGAGAGCCGGTGCCCGGCCACGTTCAGGACGTCGTCGGTGCGGCCCATCACGAACACGTAGCCGTCCTCGTCGACGTACCCGCCGTCGCCGCTGAGGTAGTACCCCTCGTGCGCCGACAGGTACGACGCCACCATGCGCTCGTCGTCGTGCCACAGCGTCGGCAGCGTGCCGGGCGGCAGCGGCAGCCGCAGGCAGATCGCCCCCTCGGTGCCGGGCGGCACCTCCTGGCCCGCCGGGTCGAGCACCCGCACGTCGTAGCCCGGCATCGGCACGGACGGCGACCCCGGCTTGACCGGCAGCGGGTCGAGACCGCGCGGGCTGGCGCAGATCGGCCAGCCGGTCTCGGTCTGCCACCAGTTGTCGACCACCGGCACCCCGAGCCGCTCCCCCGCCCAGTGGTAGGTGTCGGGGTCGAGCCGCTCGCCGGCCAGGAACAGGGTGCGCAGCGACGACAGGTCGTGCGCGGCCATCAGCGCGCCGTCCGGGTCGACCCGCTTGATCGCCCGGATCGCCGTCGGCGCGGTGAACACCGCCGACACCCCGTGCTGCTCGACCACCCGCCAGAACGCCCCGGCGTCCGGCGTGCCGACCGGCTTGCCCTCGTAGAGCACGGTCGTGCAGCCGGTGAGCAGCGGCGCGTAGACGATGTAGGAGTGGCCGACGACCCAGCCGACGTCGCTCGCGGTGAACCACACCTGGCCCGGCTCGACGCCGAACACGTTCGTCATGCTCCAGCGCAGCGCCACCGCGTGACCACCGTTGTCGCGCACGATGCCCTTGGGCCGGCCCGTCGTCCCGCTCGTGTAGAGCACGTACAGCGGGTCGGTGGCGGCGACCGGCACGCACTCCGCCGGCGGCACCGCGCCCTCCTTGGTGACGGCGTCCCAGTCGTACCAGTCCGGGTCGACCTCGCCGGGCACCTGCGGCCGCTGCAGCACCACGACCGACTCGGGCCGGTGGGTGCTGCGGGCGAGGGCGGCGCGCAGCAGCGGCAGGTACTCGACCGTGCGGCTCGGCTCGATGCCGCCGCTCGCTGCGACGACGACGGTCGGCCGGGCGTCGTCGATGCGGGCCGCCAGCTCGGCCGGCGCGAACCCGCCGAAGACCACCGAGTGCACCGCGCCCAGCCGCGCGCAGGCCAGCATCGCGACGACCGCCTCGGGCACCATCGGCATGTACACGACCACCCGGTCGCCGACGCCGACCCCGAGCGCGCGCAGCGCCCCGGCGAACCGCGCGGTGCGGTCCAGCAGCTCGGCGTAGGTGATGGTGCGCACCGTGCCGGTCACCGGCGAGTCGTGGATCAGCGCGGGCTGGTCGGCGCGGCCCGCGATCACGTGCCGGTCGAGCGCGTTGAAGCAGGTGTTCAGCCGGGCGTCGGGGAACCAGCGCGGCAGCGGCGACGTGCTGCGGTCGAGCACCTGCGTCGGACGGCGCACCCAGTCGACCAGCCGCGCGGCCTCGCCCCAGAAGCCCTCCGGATCGCGCAGGCTGCGGTCGTGCGCGGCGCGCCAGGCGCCCGTCGTCGCGTCACCCATGCCTCGCATCCTGCCGTGCCCCTGCGCGCGGCGCACCTGCCTGCCAGGCTGTGCCGGTGAGGTTCGAGCCGAGTGCCCTGCCCCCCGACGTCCTGACGTTCCTGCGCGAGCGGCACCTGGCCACGCTCACCACGCTGCGCCGCGACGGCAGCCCGCACGTGGTGCCCGTCGGCTTCACCTGGGACGACGAGGCGCACGTCGCGCGCGTCATCACCGGCGGCGACAGCGTCAAGGCGCGCAACGCGATGCGCGGCGGCCGGGCGGCGCTGTGCCAGGTCGACGGCCGGCGGTGGCTCACCGTCGAGGGCGCGGTCGGCGTGCTGGTGCACCCCGACCAGGTGCGCGACGCCGAGCAGCGGTACGCCGGGCGCTACCGGGTGCCGCGCGAGAACCCGGCGCGCGTGGTGATCGAGGTGCGCGTCGACGGCGTGCTCGGGTCGCTGTAGCTCCTACGCGCCGACGCGGCCGATGATCGCGACGACGCGGTCGAGGAACCGGTCGACGGCGTCCTCGCTGTAACCCCGGCCGCCGCGCCGGGTGCGGAAGACCGCGGAGCGCAGCTGGTCGACGGTGAGCGGGGCGCTGCCGTCGAAGTACTCGGCGACCAGGTCGCACAGCTCGTCGACCTGCTCGACGTCGTAGGCGTGCGCCAGGAACGAACCACGGGCGAAGCGGTCGCCGTGCGGGCGGGCGAGCCGCGCCCGCAGCACCTGGGCCTGGCTGGTGACGTCGCCGACGAACTTGCGCTCGCCGAGCGCCGTGCGGGCCTGGTCGCGCTCCTCGCCGGCCGCGATGTCCTCCAGCCGGTCGAGCTCGGCGTCGACCGCCTCGACGTCGTACCCGCCCAGCCGCAGGTCGAAGCCCGCTCGCCGCACCTGCTCCGCGGTCAGGTGGGTGCCCAGCGCGCGAGCCAGGAAGGCGTCGACCTGCCCCACCGCGTACCCGCGACGGTGGCGCGGCACCCGGGCGAACCGCGGCTCGTGGCCGGACGCCGAGGGGGCGGCGGGTGCTCCGGCCGCGCGCTCGTCGGACTGCGACGTCGTCACGGCGCACAGCCTCTCACGCGGGCCGCTCGCGGCCGTGCAGGTCGCGGTGTCGAGCCGCGGTCGCGGTGTCGGGCCGCGGCTCAGCCCTTCGGGGCGGCGGCAGCGAGCTGGCCGCAGGCGCCGTCGATGTCCTGGCCGCGGGTGTCACGGATCGTGGTCGGCACGCCGCGCGCCCGCAGCGCCTCGACGAACGCGTGCTCGACGCGCGGGTCGCTCGCCGTCCACCTCGACCCCGGCGTGGGGTTCAGCGGGATCGGGTTGACGTGCACCCAGCCGCGGCCGCGGGCGTTCAGCAGCTTGCCGAGCAGGTCGGCGCGCCACGCCTGGTCGTTCACGTCGCGGATCAGCGCGTACTCGATGCTCACCCGGCGTCCGGTGGTCTCGAAGTACCGGCGGGCCGCGTCGAGGGCCTCGCCGACCTTCCAGCGCGTGTTGATCGGCACCAGCTCGTCGCGCAGCTCGTCGTCGGGCGCGTGCAGGCTCAGGGCGAGCGTCACCGGCACGCCCTCCGCGGCCAGCTTGTCGATGGCCGGCACCAGGCCGACCGTCGACATCGTGACACCGCGGGCGCTCAGCCCCAGGCCGTCCGGCGCGGCGTCGGTGAGCCGGCGGATCGCGCCGATCGCGGCCTTGTAGTTGGCCAGCGCCTCGCCCATGCCCATGAACACCACGTTCAGCCGGCGCCGGTCGCCGCCGTGCCGCTCGGCGACCTGGCGAGCGCCCCACACCACCTGGTCGACGATCTCGCCGGTCGACATGTTGCGGGTGAGCCCGGCCTGACCCGTGGCGCAGAACGGGCAGTTCATGCCGCAACCGGCCTGGCTGCTGATGCAGATCGTCGAACGGTCGCGGTAGTGCATGAGCACGCTCTCGACGAGCGCGCCGTCGAACAGCCGCCACAGCGTCTTGACCGTCTCGCCGTGGTCGGCCTCGCGGGTGCTCACCGGCGTGAGCAGCGTCGGCAGCACCTGCGTCACCAGCTCGGCGCGGCCGGCGGCGGGCAGGTCGGTCATGTCGGCCGGGTCGTGGGCCAGCCGCTCGAAGTAGTGCGTCGACAGCTGGCGCGCGCGGAACGCGGGCACGCCGAGCTCGCGCACCGCGTCGGCGCGCTCGTCGGGGGCGAGGTCGGCCAGGTGCCGCGGTGGCTTGGCCCGCCGCGGGGCGGTGAACGTCAGGGTGCCGGGGGTGGGGAGCGAGGTCATGGCCCCTCCAGTGTCCCCCAGTCAGCGCGTGGAGACGAACGTGTGCAGGATCGCCCAGGCGATCGGCGCCGTCATCACCAGCGAGTCGAGCCGGTCGAGCACGCCGCCGTGGCCGGGCAGCAGCTGGCCCATGTCCTTGATGCCGAGGTCGCGCTTGATCATCGACTCGCCCAGGTCGCCCAGCGTCGCGGTCAGCACGGTGGCCAGGCCGAGCAGGGCGCCGGCCCACGCCGGGCCGTCGAGCAGCAGCCAGACCAGCAGCGTGCCGCCCACCACGCAGGCCAGCACCGAGCCGCCGAACCCCTCCCACGACTTCTTCGGGCTGACGCTGGGCGCCATCGGGTGGCGGCCGGTCAGCACGCCCGCGGCGTACCCGCCGACGTCGCTGCACACGCAGACCGCCACGAACACCAGCACCCGGCGTGCACCGTCCGGCTCGGCGAGCAGCAGCACCGCGAACCCGGCCAGCAGCGGCAGGTAGGCGGCGGCGAAGACCCCGCCCGCGACGTCCGGCAGCGCACCCACCGGCCCCTCGGCGGCCCGCCACACGACGACCCCGAGCGCGGTGAGCAGGAAGCACACCGACAGCCCCTGCCCGCCGGCGGTGTACGCGGCGACCAGCATGCCGACGGCACCGACCGCCACCGGCACCACGGGGACGCGCACGTTCCGCTGGGCCAGCGCCTGCTGGAGCTCGACGAGCGCCAGGCAGACCGCGGCCACGACGACCCCGACGAAGACCTGCTTGCGGACGAACAGGCTGGCCACCACCACGGCCCCCAGGCCGAGCCCGACGCCGATCGCGACGGGCAGGTTGCGCCCGGCCCGGCCGGCCGACGCCCGAGCCGCCACCCGTGCCTCCCGGGCGGCGCGCCGGGTCGCCGGCGTCTCCTGCGGGATGGGCTGGTCACCGCCCGGCGCCGTCACCGGCGGCTCGGACGTCGGCGGGGTCGCCTCGCTCGTCACCTCGTGCACCTGTCGGACCCGCCGCTCAGACCGCGAGCAGCTCGGCTTCCTTCTTCTTCAGCAGCTCGTCGACGGTGTCGACGTGCTGCTTGGTGAGCGACTCGAGCTCCTTCTCGGCGCGCTGACCCTCGTCCTCGCCCACCTCGCCGTCCTTCACCAGGCGGTCGAGCTCCTCCTTGGCGCGGCGGCGCACGTTGCGCACCGACACCTTGGCGTCCTCGCCCTTGCCGCGGGCCAGCTTGATGTAGTCCTTGCGCCGCTCCTCGGTGAGCTGCGGCAGCACGATGCGGATGACGACGCCGTCGTTGGCGGGGTTGACCCCGAGGTCGGACTCGCGCAGCGCCTTCTCGATCTCGGTCATCGCCGAGCGGTCGTACGGCGTCACCAGCACGGTGCGCGCCTCGGGGATCTGCAGCGAGGCGAGCTGCTGCAGCGGGGTCGGCGCACCGTAGTAGTCGACGGTGATCTTCTGGAACATCGCGGCGTTGGCGCGGCCGGTGCGGATGGCCGCGAAGTCGTCCTTGGCCACCTCGACGGCCTTGTCCATCTTCTCCTCGGCATCGAGGAGGGTCTCGTCGATCACTGCGGCTCCCAGGTTCGGCTCGGTCGGCTGCTCACGGTCGGGCGTCGGTTCGCGGCCCCCCCGGGTCAGCCGGCGAGGACGCGCGTGCCGATCCTCTCACCCCGGATCGCACGGGTGACGTTGCCATCGCCCTCCATGCCGAACACGACCATGGGCAGCCGGTTCTCCATGCACAGGCTGAACGCCGCGGCGTCCACGACCTTCAGGCCCTGCTGCAGCGCGTCGGCGAACGTCACCTCGTCGAGGCGCGTCGCGGTGGCGTCGAGGCGCGGGTCGGCCGTGTAGACGCCGTCGACCCCGTTCTTGCTCATGAGGACGACGTCCGAGCGCGTCTCGAGGGCGCGCTGGGCGGCGACGGTGTCGGTGGAGAAGAACGGCAGCCCGGCGCCGGCGCCGAAGATGACGACCCGGCCCTTCTCGAGGTGCCGGATGGCGCGGCGCGGGATGTACGGCTCGGCGATCTGGCCCATCGTGATGGCCGTCTGCACGCGCGTGTCGACGCCCGCCGACTCCAGGAAGTCCTGCAGCGCCAGGCAGTTCATGACCGTGCCCAGCATGCCCATGTAGTCGGCGCGGGTGCGGTCCATGCCGCGCTGCTGCAGCTCGGCGCCGCGGAAGAAGTTGCCGCCGCCCACCACGACCGAGACCTGCACCCCGCTGAGCACCGCGCTCGCGATCTGGTCGGCGACGCCGCGCACGACCACGGGGTCGACCCCCACGCCGCCCCCGCCGAACGTCTCGCCGGAGAGCTTCAGCAGCACCCGCTCGTAGCGGCCCGGGTCGGGCCGCACGGACAGGTCGTCGATGGTCGGGTCGGCGCTGGTGTCCACAGGCGTCCTGTCGGGTTCGAGGGCGTGGGTCGGCGTCGAGTCTGCCCTACCCGGTCGCGTCGCGGCGAACCGCACCCCACGGTCGACGGCCGTCCGGGTGACCTCCGGTGACGTCCGGGGCGGCACCACACGACGAGGGCCCCGACCGCGCTGCGGTCGGGGCCCTCGGGTGGTGCGGTGAGCCGGGTGCGGCTCGTCGTGCGTCAGGCGCCGACGCGGAAGCGCGCGAAGCCGAGCGCCTTGACGCCGGCCTCGTCGAGCACCTGGCCGACGGTCTTCTTCGAGTCGCGGGCGAAGGCCTGCTCGACGAGCACGCTCTCCTTGAAGAACCCGTTGACGCGGCCCTCGACGATGCGCGGGAGGGCGGCCTCGGGCTTGCCCTCCTCGATCGCGGTCTCGCGGGCGATGCGCTGCTCGGTCTCGACCGTCTCGGCCGGCACCTCGTCGCGGCTGAGGAACTTCGTGGCCGGGAAGGCGGCGACGTGCATGGCGACCTCGCGGGCCACCGGCGTCTCGCCGTCGGTCGCCACGAGCACGCCGACCTGCGGCGGCAGGTCGGGGCTGGTCTTGTGCAGGTACGACGCCACGTAGGCACCCTCGACGCGCGCCACGCGGCGCACCTCGATCTTCTCGCCGATGGAGGCGTTGGCCTCGTCGAGCACCTCGCGCACGGTCTTGCCGTCGAGCGTGGAGTCGAGCAGGGCGTCGGCGTCCTGCGCCTGGATGGCGACGGCCTGGTCGAGCACGCGCTGCGCGACGACCTGGAACTTGTCGCCCTTGGCCACGAAGTCGGTCTCGCAGTTGACCTCGACGATCGTGCCGGCGCCACCGTCGACGTGGACGGCGACGAGCCCGTTGCTGGCGTCGCGGCCCTCGCGCTTGGCGACGCCCTTCTGGCCCTTGATGCGCAGGATCTCGGTGGCCTTGGCGCGGTCGCCGTCGGCCTCGTCGAGGGCCTTCTTCACGTCGAGCATGCCCGCGCCGGTCTCGCCGCGCAGGGCCTTGATGTCGGCGGCGGTGTAGTTCGCCATCGTCTGTCAGCTCTCCTGTCTGGGTCGGTGCGGCTGCCGCGCCCCGGCCCCCGCCCCGGCGTCAGCCGGGGCGGAGGACCAGCGCGCGGTCCGCGCCTGGAAGGTGAACGGGTGCAGGGCCTGGATCAGGCCTGCGCCTCGGTGGCCGAGGTCTCGTCGGCGGGAGCCTCGGTGGCGGGCACCTCGGCGGGCTGCTCGGCCGACTGCGCGGTCTCGGCCTCGGCGGTGCCGGGCTCGGCACCCACCGTCGCCGGGGCGTCGGTCGCGGCCTCGGCGGCCTCGTCGACGGCCGCAGCGGCCTCGGCGGTCGGCGCCGGCTGGTCGGCGCCGGCGAGCAGCTCGCGCTCCCACTCGGCCAGCGGCTCCTCGGCGGCCCGGCCGCCGTCGGCCTCGGCGTCGCCCGCACCGGAGCGGGCCATGAGCCCGTCGGCGACGGCGTCGGCGACCACGCGGGTCAGCAGCGTGACCGAGCGGATGGCGTCGTCGTTGCCCGGGATCTTGTAGTCGACCTCGTCCGGGTCGCAGTTGGTGTCGAGGATCGCGACGATCGGGATGCCCAGCTTCTTGGCCTCGTCGACCGCCAGGTGCTCCTTCTTGGTGTCGACGATCCACACCGCGCTGGGCACCTTGGCCATGTCGCGGATGCCGCCGAGCGTCTTCTCGAGCTTGTCCTTCTCGCGACGCTTGATCAGCAGCTCCTTCTTCGTCATGCCGCTGGCGGCGACGTCGTCGAAGTCGAGCTGCTCGAGCTCCTTGAGGCGCTGCAGGCGCAGGTGGATCGTCTGGAAGTTCGTGAGCATGCCGCCCAGCCAGCGCTGGTTGACGTAGGGCATGCCGACGCGGGTGGCCTGCTCGGCCACCGGCTCCTGGGCCTGCTTCTTCGTGCCGACGAAGAGGATCGAGCCACCGTGCGCGACGGTCGCCTTGACGAACTCGTACGCGTTGTCGATGTACGTCAGCGACTGCTGCAGGTCGATGATGTAGATGCCGTTGCGCTCGGTGAAGATGAAGCGCTTCATCTTGGGGTTCCAGCGACGGGTCTGGTGCCCGAAGTGCACGCCGCTCTCGAGGAGCTGGCGCATCGTGACGACGGCCATGCCGACGTCCTCCTTCATGCTCGGTTGCCAGCACGGTGCCGGGTGGCACCCTGCTCCTGGCGCTCGCGACGCACCCCACCGGCTCCCCGGGAGACCGGGTGAGCGCGGACCGACGGTGCGCCCCGGCACGAGGTGCCGGTCTGCGGGCGCGCGAATTCGACCGGCCGAGGCTGGTCGTCCCGTCAGTCTACGCCAGGTCGAGCGGTGCCCCGGCCGGGTCGGTCGGCAGGTGCGGCAGCGGCACCTGGCCGGGCTGCGGCGATCCGGTGTCCGTCTGCGCCGGTCGCAGCCCGCGCACCGACGGCGCGCACGCCAGGGCCACCGCGTACGCCGCGCCCACGGCCGCCGCGACGAGCATCGTCGGCCGGGTGCCGACGTGGTCGGCCACCAGGCCGACCACCGCGAACCCGGCCGGCATGCCCACCGAGGACGCGAAGTAGTCGAACGAGCTGACCCTGCTCAGCGACGCCGCCGGCACCTGCTGGGCGAGCGTCGTCTCCCAGACGACGAAGAGCACGCTCACGCAGGCCCCGCACACGGCGATGAGCACGGCCACCGCCCAGACGGGGAGGCCGGTGCCGGCGACCACCGGCTGCACCGACCCGCCGACGAGCAGCAGGGCGCACCAGACCATGGGACGCCGCGGCCGGCTGCGCAGCGCGACGACGGCGCCGAGCACCGCCCCCACGCCGAACGCCGACGTGGTCACGGCCCACATGCCGGGGCCGCCGTAAGCCCGCTGCGAGACCACCGGCCCGAGCACGAGCAGCGCCGGGAGCGAGATCGCGTGGTAGATCGTGAAGCCGCCGAGCACCGCGAGCAGCCACCGCCGCGACGTCACCTCGCGCCAGCCGGCAGCCAGCTCCTGCACGAACCCGACCCTCGGTGCCGCCACGTGCCGGGCGACGCGCAGCCGCAGCAGGAACAGCGCGCTCACGACGAACGTCGCGGCGTCGACCGCGATGGCGACACCGGGGTTCGCGATGGCCACCAGCACCCCAGCCAGGAGCGGGCCCACGATCATCGACGCGTTCTGGCTCAGCCCGACCAGCGCGCTGCCCTGGCCGAGCCGCTCCCGGCTGACCACCTGCGGCAGCATCCCCGCGGCGGCGGGCTCGAAGAACGCCTGCGCGGCCCCGGCGGCGGCCGCCAGCACCGCGACGTGCCACAGCCGCGCCGTCCCGCTGAGCAGCAGAGCCGCCAGCAGCGCCTGCACCACCGCCCGCGCCAGGTCGCAGCCGAGCATCACCCGGCGCCGCTCGAGCCGGTCGGCCCAGACGCCGCCGACCAGCAGCAGCACCGCGAGCGGCAGCGTGCCGGCCGCCACGACGAGCCCGAGGTCGGTGGCGGAGCCACCCAGGTGCAGCACCGCGAACGCCAGGGCGACCGGCGTCATGCGGTCGCCCAGGTGGCTGACCGCCTGCCCGGACCAGTAGCGGCGGTAGGTCGGCTCCCCCAGCGGCCCGAACCTGGCCCGCCAGCCGGCACCTCCCCGGGCGCGCTCGACGTCGACGCCGTCCGTCGGTGCGTCCTGGTCGCTCGGCACGGGATCCGGCTCGCTCACCGCCGTAGTGTCGCGTCATGGACCCCACCGTGCGCACCCCGTTCCTGGTCGAGCGGATGCGGGGCTTCGGCACGACGATCTTCGCCGAGATGACCGCGCTGGCGCAGCGCACCGGCGCGATCAACCTGGGGCAGGGGTTCCCCGACACCGACGGGCCCACGGCGGTGCTCGAGGCGGCGGTGGCGGCGGTGCGCGGCGGGCGCAACCAGTACCCGCCCGGCCCTGGGGTGCCCGAGCTGCGCGAGGCGGTCGCCACGCACCAGCGCCACTGGTACGGGCTCGACGTCGAGCCCGACGCCGTGCTGGTGACGGCCGGCGCGACGGAGGCGATCGCGGCGTGTCTGCTCGCGCTCGTCGAGCCCGGGGACGAGGTGGTGCTGCTCGAGCCGTACTACGACTCCTACGCCGCCGCCGTCGCGCTGGCCGGCGGGGTGCGCCGCACCTGCGTGCTGCGGGGCCCTGACTTCGCGCTCGACGAGGCGGAGCTGCGGGCCGCCTTCAGCGAGCGGACCCGGGTCGTGCTGGTGAACTCGCCGCACAACCCGACCGGCACGGTCCTCACGCGGGCCGAGCTCGAGCTGATCGGGCGGCTGGCGGTCGAGCACGGCGCGATCGTCGTCACCGACGAGGTGTACGAGCACCTGCTGTTCTCCGACGGTCCGACGGGCGGCGAGCACGTGCCGATGGCGACGCTGCCGGGCCTGGCCGACCGGACGCTGACGATCTCCTCCGCCGGCAAGACCTTCTCGGTCACCGGCTGGAAGGTCGGCTGGGTGCACGGGCCGCGCGAGCTGGTCGACGCCGTGCGCACCGTCAAGCAGTTCGTCACCTTCGTCGCCTCCGGCCCGTTCCAGCCGGCCGTCGCGCTCGGTCTCGGGCTGCCCGACGAGGTCTTCGTCGAGGGTGCTGCCCGGCTGCAGGCGGCCCGCGACCTGCTCTGCGAGGGGCTGCGTGCAGCCGGCCTCACGCCGGCGGTGCCCGCCGGCACCTACTTCGTGACGGTCGACGCCGCGCAGCTCGGCTACGACGACGGCCTCGACTTCTGCCGCCGGCTGCCCGAGCTCGCGGGCGTGGTGGGGGTGCCCGTGCGGGTGTTCCACGACGACCCCGACGCCGGCAGCTCGCTCGTGCGGTTCGCGTTCTGCAAGCGGCCCGAGGTGCTGCACGAGGCAGCGGAGCGGCTGAGCAGGCTGCGCGGCTGAGGCACTGCGGACGACCTGGACGGGGCCGCTCGACGGGTGACGTCGCGGCTGACGTCGCGGCTGACGTCGCGGCTGACGTCGCGGGTGACGAGGCACGTCGACGACCCTGCCCGCCGGCGCACCGCCGTGCTGTCGTCGCTCGTCCGCTGTGGACGACCGCTGTCGTCCACAGAGCCACCTGTGCAACCGCATGCCGAGTCCACAGCGGCGCGGCGGCGCCGGCGTCGTGCCTGCCGTCGGGGCAGGGTCGTCGCCGTGCCCCTCGTCACCGCCCTCGCCCCGACGCCGCTCGCCGCTCCGCTGCTGGCCGTCGCCTGCCTCACGGCGCCCGCCGTCGTCCCGGCCCCGCCGCCCACCACCATGCGCACGAGCGAGGTCGCACCGTCGTCCCGCACGGACCCGGCGCCGGACCTGGCCTCGAGGCCGACGGCGGGCGCTGACCTCCCGCTCGCGCCGGTCGGCCGTGCCAGGACCGCGCCGGCGAGCGGCTGGCGCTGGCCCCTCGAACCCCCCACGGTGCTCGCGCCGTTCCACCCGCCCCCCACGCCGTGGGGCGCCGGGCACCGTGGGGTCGACCTCGCCGCGACGGTCGGTCAGGTCGTGCGGTCGCCGGCGGCCGGCGTCGTCGCGTTCTCCGGCGTGGTCGCCGGCCGGGGGGTGCTGGTGGTGCGCACGGCGGCGGGCCTGCAGGCCGGGCTCGAACCGTTGTCGGAGCGGCTGCCGACGGGGACACCGGTACGAGCCGGCGAACGGGTCGGCGTGGTCGCCGCCGGCCCGGGTCACTGCCTGCCGGCCACCTGCGTGCACTGGGGCGTGCGGCGCGCCGGCGTCTACATCGACCCGTTGCAGCTGGTGCGGGCCGGGCCGCCGGTGCTGCTGCCCCTCGCCACGCCCGGCGCGGTCGGGCCGGTCAGCCGGCCGTGACCTCGGAGATCTTGCCCCGCAGCTGCAGAACGGCCTTGGTGTGCATCTGGCAGATGCGCGACTCGGTCACGCCGAGCACCTGCCCGATCTCGGCAAGGGTGAGGCCCTCGTAGTAGTAGAGGGTGACGACGATCTTCTCGCGCTCGGGCAGCTGGTTGATGGCGCGAGCGAGCAGGTACTTCGTCTCCTCGCCCTCGAAGGCCAGCACCGGGTCCTCGGCACCCTTGTCCTCGAGGGTGTCGCCGAGCGTGAGCTTGTCGCCCTTCTCGCCGCCGACGCTGAGCAGCTCGTCGAGCGCCACCACGTTGACGTACGAGACCTGGCTGAAGATGTGGTGCAGGTCGCCCACCTTGATGCCCATGCGCTGGGCGACCTCGGCCTCGGTCGGCGTGCGGTGCAGCTCGGCCTCGAGCTCGGCGTACGAGCGCTCGACCTCGCGCGCCTTGTGCCGCACCGAGCGCGGGATCCAGTCGATGGAGCGCAGCTCGTCGATGATGGCGCCGCGCACCCGGGAGATGGCGTACGTCTCGAACTTGATGGCGCGCTCGGTGTCGAACTTCTCGATCGCGTCGATGAGCCCGAAGATGCCGTACGAGACCAGGTCGGCCTGCTCGATGTTGGGCGGCAGGCCCACGCCGACGCGACCCGCCACGTACTTCACCAGCGGCGAGTAGTGGAGGATGAGCTTCTCGCGGAGCGCCGGGTCGGCGGTCGTCTTGTAGGCCCGCCACAGCTCGGCCACCGCAGCCGCGTTCGCAGCCACCTGCTCGGCCTTCGCGGCTGCCGCGGCCTCGGCGGCAGCCTCTGCCGCGGCCTCCGCCGTCTGGGCCGCCTCGGCGGTCGCGACCTCGTCCGCGTCGGGGTCCTCGACGTCGAGGTCACGGTGCGCGTGCTCGGTGGTCACGTCGTCCCCCTGCTCGTGGTCTGCGTGGTCGTCGATCGGCGCCACATCATCACCCTCGACCCGACCGCGTGCGACCCGGGGCCGCGAACCTGCGCGTCACGCGCGCGGGTGCGCCTGCTCGTACGTCGCCCTCAGCCGTTCGATCGAGACGTGGGTGTAGACCTGCGTCGTCGCGAGCGTAGCGTGACCGAGCAGCTCCTGAACGGCTCTCAGGTCAGCTCCCCCCTCGAGCAGGTGGGTGGCCGCCGAGTGCCGCAGCCCGTGCGGGCCGAGGTCGGGTGACCCCTCGACGTGCTGGAGCAGCCGGTGCACCGCCTCGCGCACCTGCCGCGGGTCCGCGCGCCGACCGCGTCGGCCGAGCAGCAGGGCCGGCCCGCTGTGCGCCTGCGCCAGGCGCGGTCGACCCTTCGCCAGCCACAGCTCGACCGCCGCGGCGGCCGGCGCCCCGAACGGCACCGTGCGCTCCTTGCGTCCCTTGCCGAGCACCCGCAGCGTGCGCCGCGTCAGGTCGACGTCGTCGACGTCGAGACCGACCAGCTCGCCCACCCGGATGCCGGTCGCGTACAGCAGCTCCAGGGCGACCAGGTCACGCAGGTGCAGCGGGTCGTCGTCGTCGGCCCGGACGGCGGCGACCTCCAGCAGCTGCGCGGCCTCCCCCTGCCGCAGCACGGCGGGCAGGGTGCGGTCGCGCCGCGGCGCCGCCAGCCGCACGGACGGGTCGATCTGCAGCCGACCGGTGCGAGCTGCCCACGCGCAGAACGTGCGGGCGGCCGCGGCCCGCCGCGCCAGCGTCGAGCGCGCCTGTCCGGCCGCGGCCAGGGAGGCAAGCCAGCCGCGCAGCAGCGGGAGGTCGACCGGGCCGGCGGGGCCGGCGGGGCCGGCGGGGCCGGCGGGGCCGGCGGGGCCGGCGGGGCCGGCGTCCACGAACCGCAGCAGCGAGCGCACGTCGGACAGGTACGCCCGTCGCGTGTGCTCCGACCGGCCGCGCTCGGCTCGCAGGTGCACCTCGAAGGCCGCCAGCGCGTCCTCGCCCCACGCGGAGAGCCGCCGCTCGGCTGCGTCACCGCGCGACGGGGTGCCGGTCGACGACCTCGGCTCGGGGGGCACCGGCTCACGCTACGGCGCACCCGACCGCTCGTCGGCGCGACGCTCCGGCGCGAGACGGGTCGGGCCGGTCCGCGACTCGCGCCGGCGCGGTGGGTGGAGCGGTTCACGGTCCGAGCCCGGGTCGAGCGCCGTCCGTGGCGACCCCTGCCATGCGCTCGACCTGCCGCTCGTTCGCGGCGTTCCACCGCTGCTCCCTCGAGGGCCGGGCCGGTCGCACGACGCGCCACCCCGTGCCGTGCCGTTCGGCCAGACCCAGCAGGTCGAGCCGGCCGAGGGCCGCCTGCGTCGTGGCCGGGTCGAGGCCCGCGGTCGCGCACAGCCGGTCGACGGGTCGTCCAGCGCGCACCGGCAGGGCGTCGAGCACGCGTCTGGTCACCGGGTCGAGGTCGTCCTCCGGCCGGTCGGTCCCGTGCGGCGCCTCGGCCGCGTCGTCACCGATGCGGCCCAGCAGGTCGACCACCTCGTCGGCGTCCGACACCAGCACCGCCTGCTGAGCGCGCAGCAGCGCGTGGCAACCTGCCGACGCGCTGGAGGTGACCGGCCCGGGCACGGCACCGACCGGACGACCGAGCCGCGCGGCCGTGCGAGCGGTGTTCAGCGACCCGCTGCGCACCGCGGCCTCGACGACGACCGTGCCGGTGGAGACTGCCGCGATCAGCCGGTTGCGCTGCAGGAAGCGCACCTTGGTCGGCGAGCAGCCCGGCGGCACCTCGCTCACGACCGCCCCGTCCTGCACCAGTCGCTGCATGAGCACGTCGTTGCCAGCGGGATAGGGCCGGTCGAACCCGCCGGCCACGAAGGCCACGCCCGACCCCGCGGACGCCAGCCCGCCTCGGTGCGCTGCGGCGTCGATGCCGTAGGCCAGCCCGCTCACGACGGTGAACCCTCGAGACGCCACCCCGTGCGCCAGCTCGCCCGCCACGTGCTCGCCGTACGAGGTCGCGGCCCGCGCGCCGACCACGGCGACCGAGCGGTCCGCGAGGGCACCGAGATCAGCCGGCCCCCGCACCCAGAGACACAGCGGTGGGCAGCGCAGCCGGTCCAGTCCGGCCGGCCACTCCAACGTCCCCGGCAGCACCACCCGGCCGCCGAGCCGCACCGCCTGGTCGACGTCCCGCTCGGGGTGCAGGTCGGGCACCCGAGCGCGGTAGCGCGCCATCCACGGCACGTCGCGCTCGAGCAGCGCCCGCAGCGCCTCGCCCGCGCCGACCTCGCGAACAAGCGCGTCGACCTTGCCGTCGCCGGGTTCGATCAGCCGGCTCCAAGCCACGCGCGCCCACCGGTCGTCGTCCGCCAGCTGCAGCAGGCGCCTGGTGCCGCACCCGTTGTGCCGCACGGATCGCACCACAGCGGGCGCTCCGGTGAGGGGCCCGCCCGCGCCCGAGCCAGGCGGCTCCTGCGCGGTCACGCCGCCAGGCCCGTCGGGTTGCGCAGGCTGAACGCCGCGCCGACGTCGTCCGCCGTCGGCGCGGTGCCACCACGCAGGTCGGTCACGGTCCAGGCGATCCGCAGCACCCGGTCGTAGCCGCGGACGCTGAGGGTGCCCCGCTCGAGCGCACCGTCGAGCAGCGACGTCACGTCGGGCGCGCACCGCCAGGGGGCGCGGCGCAGCTCCGTGCCGGGCGCGTGGGCGTTGAGCAACCACCCGGTGCCCGCCCAGCGCTCCTGCTGCGCCGCCCGTGCGGCGCGCACCCGTGCCGCGACCGACGCACTGGCCTCGGGTTGCTCGTCGGGCGACAACGCCGCGCGGGTCACCGGCAGCACGTGCACCTGGATGTCGACGCGGTCGAGCAGCGGTCCGGACAACCGCTGCAGGTAGCGCCGGCGCACCGTGGCGCTGCACTCGCAGCGAGCCGTCGGCGTGGTCGCCATCCCGCACGGACAGGGGTTGGCCGCGAGCACGAGCTGGAACCGCGCCGGGTAGCGGGCCGTGCCGTGCGCACGGTGGATCACCAGCTCACCGGACTCGAGCGGCTGGCGGAGCGCGTCGAGCACCCTCCGATCGAACTCGGGCGCCTCGTCGAGGAACAGCACTCCCCCGTGCGCGAGCGACGCCGCGCCGGGCCGTGGCGAGCCCGACCCGCCGCCGACGACCGAGGCCGGGGTCGCGCTGTGGTGGGGGTCGACGAACGGCGGTCGCTCGACCAACCCCCCGCCGGCCGGCAGCTCGCCGGCGAGCGAGTGCACGGCCGTCACCTGCAGCGCCTCGGGCTGCGGCAGCTGCGGCAGCAGCCCCGGCAGCCGGCTGGCCAGCAGCGTCTTGCCGGAGCCCGGCGGCCCGAGCAGCAGCACGTGGTGGCCGCCCGCAGCGGCCGTCTCCAGGGCCCACCTGGCCTCGAGCTGGCCCACCACGTCCGCGAGGTCGAGCGGGTGACCGGCCGGCGCCGTCGCGGCGGCCGGCGGGGCGTCGTCGAGCGGCTCTGGTGGCAGCTCACCGCGGTACCACCCGACGAGCGCCGCCAGGCTGCTCGCGGGCTGCACCCGCACACCGGGCACGAGCGCCGCCTCGCGGGCGTTCGCGGTGGGCACCACGACCCGCCGCGCCCCGGCCCGGGCCGCGGCGACGACCGCCGGCAGCACCCCGCGCACCGGCCGCAGCCGCCCGTCGAGCCCCAGCTCCCCGAGGTGGACCACGCCGTCGACCGCGGCCTGCGGCACCTGCTCTGCGGCGACCAGCACCGCCACCGCGATGGCGAGATCGAACCCGGTGCCTGCCTTGGGCAGCGAGGCGGGTGACAGGTTGACGGTCAGGCGCTGCATCGGGATGGGCACCTGCGAGTTGGCGCAGGCGGCGCGGACCCGGTCGCGCGCCTCGCCCAGCGCCGCGTCGGGCAGGCCGGTCACGGTGAACGCGGGCAGGCCGCTCGCCACGTCGGCCTCCACGTCGACCACGTGACCGTCGATGCCGGCGAGCGCCACCCCGAGGGTGCGGCCCAGCGCCATCACGCCACCCCGCGCAGGTGCTCGACCTGGGCGGCGCCGCGGGGCTGGCAGAGCACCGAGACGACGTCGATGCGCACGCCCGCCGAGTGCGAGCCGGACACCGCGAGGTAGCACCCCGCCAACCGCCGCAGGCGCCCGAGCTTGCGCCAGGTGATCGCCTCGACCGGCAGGCCGAAGCGGGTCGACCGGCGCGTCTTGACCTCGCACACGACGAGGCAGCCGCCGTCGCGGGCGACGATGTCGATCTCCCCGTGCTCGCAGCGCCAGTTGCGCCGCACCACCTCGTACCCCTGCTCGACCAGGTGCCGTGCGGCGACGTCCTCGCCGTACCGCCCGACCGCGTCCTTCGCCGCCACCGCGACCACCTCCGGCCGACCACACTGGCCCGTCGCTCACGGGGCGGGGCGGCGGCGGCGACTCGCTGTGGACGGCGGGCCGGCAGGCCGCTGCTGTGGACGACGAGCTGTGGACGACCAGGCGCTCGTCCACAGCCTGCCGCTGCGGGTCACCGCCGGGCGGCGCGACCGCCATCGTGGCCGTCATGCAACCGAGCCCGCACCGCCCGTCCGCGTCAGGTCAGCAGCCAGCCGTGCGCGTCGGCGATGCGCACCGCCTCGGCCCGGGTGCGCGCACCGGTCTTGCCGATCGCCGACGAGAGGTGGTTGCGCACCGTGCCCTCCGACAGGTGCAGGGCGGAGGCGATGTCGGCGACGGTGCCGGCGGAGCGGGCGGCCAGCAGCACCTCGTGCTCGCGCCGGGTGAGCGGGCTCTCGCCCACGGCCAGCGTCTCGGCTGCGAGCGACGGGTCGACGACGCGCAGCCCGGCGTGCACCCGGCGCACGGCGTCGGCCAGCTGGCGGGCGGGCGTGTCCTTGACGACGAACCCGCTCGCACCCGCCTCCATGGCTCGGCGCAGGTACCCGGGCCGACCGAAGGTCGTGACCACCAGCACGCGGCAGGCGGGGAGCGCAGCGCGCAGGGCCGCGGTGGCCGTGATGCCGTCGACCTCGCCCATCTCCACGTCGAGCAGCGCGACGTCGGGGCGGCTGGCGCGCGCGGCCTCGACCACCTGCGCGCCCGACGACACCTCCGAGACCACCTCGAGGTCGGGCTCGAGCTCGAGGAGCGCCGCGAGGGCGCCGCGGACGAGCGCCTGGTCGTCGGCGAGCAGCAGCCTGATGGCGTCGCTCACGCCGGCACCTCGACGCGCAGCAGGAACCCGTGGCCGGCGGCAGGGCCGACGACCAACCGGGCACCCTCGCGCGCCACGCGCTCGCGCAGACCGTCGAGCCCGTGGCCCTGCCGGCGGCCCGACGCGTCGGCAGACGGTCCGCACCCGTCGTCCTCGATCTCGACGGCGCGCGGCCCGAGCCGGACGACGCAGGAGGTGGCCCCGCTGTGACGCACCACGTTCGTGACCCCCTCGCGCACCGCCCACGCGTAGAGCTCCCGCCACCGGCTGGGCACCGCCTCGACCGCGCTGGGCAGGTCGGCTCGGATGCCGGCCGCCTCGAGCGCGGTCCGCGCTCCGGCCAGCTCGCTGGCCAGCGTGACGCCGCGCATGCCGCCGATGGTCGAGCGGACGTCGGCCAGCGCCTCTCGCGCCAGACGCTCGACGTCGGCGATCTCGGCACCTGCGCGCTCGGCGCCCTCGGCCTGCGCCATGCGACCGGCGAGCTCGGCCTTGATCGTGATGACCGTGAGGCTGTGCCCGAGGATGTCGTGCAGGTCGCGCGCCATCCGTCCGCGCTCCTCCGCGACCGCCAGGCGCTGGATCTGCTCGCGCGCCTGCACCAGCTCGGCGTTGCGCGAGATCACCTGCGTGATGCCCCAGGCGGCGAAGCACGACACCAGCACCTGGAAGGCGAAGAAGTTGTCGGCCTGCCAGCCGGGGACGACGCGCGGGACCACCTCGGCGGAGACGGCGAGCAGCGTGACGACGGCGACCGCTGCCCGCGTCGGCAGGGTCATGGTCGCTAGCACGCCCACGTAGATCAGACCGGCGACCACGTTGTCGCCCGCGGCGGGTGCGGCCAGCGAGAGCAGCAGCAGCATGGCCGCCAGCACGACCACGACCCGCCGCAGCGCACCCGGCTGGCCGCGGCGGGCGGGCCCGACGGTCGCGATGCCGAGCACGAAGCACGCGGCGAAGAGCAGCAGCGCACCGAGGCCGAGCCACCGCACACCGGCCGGGCGGTCCCAGATGGCCGCGACCGGGTACAGCAGGTAGATCAGCCACGGCGACCCGAACAGCAGGGGCCGCCAGCGACCGATCGGACCGGTGTCGACGGCCCGCCGGTCACCGGGTCGCTCGCGCGCCGACGGCGCCACCGGGGACGGCTGCGGTGCCGAGGTGCCCGGCGCGTCGACGGTGCCCACGGACCACACGGTAGAGGTCCGGGGCGCCGTCGACGCCGGGGTGCCGCGAGACGTCACACGCGCGCCGTGTCGCGCCGGAACCGCCACACGGCGCCACCGACGAACACCACGGCCCACGCCAGGACGTTGGCCAGCGCCGTCCAGGTCAGGCCGTCGCCGGTGAGCGGTGCGCGCGAGAGCGAGCCGAGGCCGTTCATCGGCGTGAACCGCGAGATGTCGGCGAAGGCGGAGTCGTCGTCGAGCGGCACGAACAGGCCGCCCGCGAACGCCAGCACGGCCAGCACCGGACCGAGCACCTGCATGACGTTCTCCGCCGGCAGCAGGTACCCCGTGAACAACCCGAAGGCCGCGAAGACCAGGGAGCCGAGCCACCCGATGACACCGCAGGCGAACCACACGTGAAGGGGCATCGACGCGTGCTCGAACCGACCGACGACGAACACGACGACGACCGCGGCCAGACCCATGGCCATCGCGACGACCACCTTGGTGAGCACGTACGCGATCGGGCTGAGCGGGGTCAGCCGCAGCTGCCGGCTCCAGCCCTGCGCCCGCTCGACGCTGACCATCGCGCCGCCCGACGTGGTCGCGAGCATGGCCCCGTAGACGGCCATGCTCACCATCACGTAGGCCGTCACGTTGCCGTGCGGCAGGCGTTCGGTGCGGTAGCGCTCGCTGGTGCCGAAGATCAGGAAGAACACCGGCGGCATGATCAGCGTGAAGACGACGGTGCGCCGGTTGCGCAGCAGCCGTCGCAGCTCCAGCCCCAGGTAGGTGAGGCTGAAGCCACCGCCGCGCGGCGCGTCGGCGGGCCGGGGGCCGGCGGTCGTCCGGGTGACGGTGCTCATGCGGGGCTCCGAGGGGTCTGGGGACGCTGGGTGGGTGGCTCGACGGTGGGTCCGTGGTCGGCGGTCAGGGCGATGAAGGCGTCCTCGAGCCCGGACGACGTGATCTCGAGGTCGTGGGCGGCGGTGCGCTCGAGCAGGAACCTCGCCACCGCGTCGGAGTCGGCCGCCCGCACGATGACCCGGTCGCCGCGCACCTCGACGCGCTCGACGCCCGGCAGCCCGGCGAGCGCCGCGTCGTCCGCGCCCGGGAGGGTCGCCGAGACGACGCGACCGGACGCGAGGTTCTTCACGGCGGCCGCGCTGCCGTCGGCGACCACCTGCCCGCGGCTGACGACGACCACGCGGTCGGCGTATGCGTCGGCCTCGTCGAGGTAGTGCGTGGCGAACAGCACCGTCCGCCCCTGCCGCGCGTCGGCGCGGATCGCGGACCAGAAGTCGCGACGGCCCTCGACGTCCATGCCGGTCGTCGGCTCGTCGAGCACCAGCAGGCGCGGGTCGGGCAGCAGGGCCAGTGCGAAGCGGAGCCGCTGCTGCTGCCCGCCGGAGCAGCGGCCGACCCGGCGGTCGGCGATGTCAGCGATGCCCGCCCGCTGCAGCACCTCGTCGACGTCGCGGGCGCCGCGGAACAGCGACCGCATCATGCGCACCGTCTCGCCGACCGTGAGGTCCTTCAGCAGGCCGCCGGTCTGCATCACGGCTGCGATCTCGCCGCGCCGCACCGCCTCCCGGGGGTCGTGGCACATCACCTGCACCACGCCGGACGTCGGGTCCGACAGCCCGAGCACCATGTCGACGGTCGTGGTCTTGCCGGCGCCGTTCGGCCCCAGGAAGGCCACGACCTCTCCCGGCTCGACGCGCAGGTCGATGCCGCGCACCGCGTGCACGTCACCGAAGCGCTTGTGCAGGCCCTGCAGCAGCAGGGCGGGGACGTCGGAGCCGGGCTGCTCCCTCGCCCCCGTGGTCTCGGACGTCGTCCGCTCGGCAGTGGTGTCCATGCCGACCAGCGTGCAGCCGGGACCGCAGCCGCTCAGGGGCCCGTCGTCACCGATGCCCCATGACGGGTGTCACGGTCGCGACCGTGCGACGACCGCCTGCCGGCTCGTGACGAGGACGGGCTCAGCAGCCGACCAGGCGCTGGGCGAGGTAGCCCTCCACCTGGTCGAGGGCGACGCGCTCCTGGCTCATCGAGTCGCGCTCGCGGATGGTGACCGCGTGGTCCTCGAGCGTGTCGAAGTCGACGGTCAGGCAGAACGGGGTGCCGATCTCGTCCTGTCGCCGGTAGCGGCGGCCGATGGCGCCCGCGTCGTCGAAGTCCACGTTCCACGAGCGGCGCAGCACCGCGGCGAGGTCGCGCGCCTTCGGCGAGAGGTCGGCGTGGCGCGACAGCGGCAGCACGGCGGCCTTCACCGGCGCGAGCCGCTTGTCGATGCGCAGCACGACGCGCTTCTCCAGGACGCCCTTGGCGTTCGGGGCCTCGTCCTCGGTGTAGGCGTCGAGCAGGAACGCCATCATCGAGCGGCCGACGCCGGCCGCAGGCTCGATGACGTAGGGCACCCAGCGCTCGTTCTTGCCCTGGTCGAAGTACGACAGGTCGACGCCGGAGTGCTTGCTGTGCGTCGTCAGGTCGAAGTCGGTGCGGTTCGCGATGCCCTCGAGCTCGCCCCACTCGCTGCCGGCGAACCGGAACCGGTACTCGATGTCGACCGTGCGGGTCGAGTAGTGGGAGAGCTTCTCGGTCGGGTGCTCGAACAGCCGGAGGTTCTCGGGGTCGATGCCCAGGTCGACGTACCACTGCATCCGGGTGTCGATCCACGTCTGGTGCCACTCGGCGTCGGTGCCGGGCTCGACGAAGAACTCCATCTCCATCTGCTCGAACTCGCGGGTGCGGAAGATGAAGTTGCCGGGCGTGATCTCGTTGCGGAAGCTCTTGCCCTGCTGGGCGATGCCGAACGGCGGCTTCTTGCGCGCGGACGTCGAGACGTTCAGGAAGTTCAGGAAGATGCCCTGGGCGGTCTCGGGGCGCAGGTAGTGCAGACCCGACTCGTCCTCGACGGCGCCGAGGTAGGTCTTCAGCAGACCGCTGAACGAGCGCGGCGGCGTCCAGGCGCCCCGCGTGCCGCAGTTGGGGCAGGCGACCGTGGACAGGTCGACGTCGTCCGGGTTCCCGAGGTGCTGCTTCTCGGCGACCGCCTCCTGCAGGTGGTCGGCGCGGAAGCGCTTGTGGCAGTGCTGGCACTCGGTGAGCGGGTCGGTGAAGGTCTCGACGTGGCCGGAGGCCACCCAGGTCTCGGTCGGCAGGATGACCGAGCTGTCGAGGCCGACGACGTCGTCTCGACTGGTCACCATCGAGCGCCACCACTGGCGCTTGACGTTCTCCTTCAGCTCGACGCCGAGCGGGCCGTAGTCCCAGGCCGACTTGGTGCCGCCGTAGATCTCGCCGCAGGGGAACACCAGACCTCGCCGCTTGGCGAGGCTGACGACGGTGTCGATGCGGGAGGCGGGCTTGGCGGCCACGGGCGGATCACTCCATCGGTGAGTCGGGCAGCGCCGGGCTGGCGGCTCGGCTGCGGCCTGCCAGCCTATCGGCCGCTCCGGGGGCGCCTCGACCGCGTTCGGCGGCTAGCGGCTCGGCGAGCGGTCGCTGTCGAAGTCGGCCAGCCCGTCGGGACCGCCCTCCACGAGCACCTCGTAGGCGGACGGCTCGTCGAGCGCGTGGTACATCACCGGCACGGCGCGCATCTTGACGTCGTACGACGAGAGCCCGCGGCGGTAGGCGCCCGCGCTGTCCCACTCGGTCTGCAGCAGCCACCGCTCCGGCTCGTCCATCGAGCGCCCGACGTGACCGCGGCGGCACCCGCGCTGGGCCTGCAGCGCGTCGAGCGCCTCGCGAGCCCGCTCGCGGAAGGTCGTCGCCTCCGCCTCGGGCACGACGTACCTGGTCACCACGACGAGCGACACACGCACCTCCGGGAGCTGGACGGGCTGGGCGTCGGAGCGGCCACCGGGCGGGCGGCCCAGCGGGCGACCCGGCGGGCTGCCGCCTCGGGCGGACGTCGTGGGTGGCGACGCGACGCCTGCGAGGATGGCACGTCACCGTCCACGACCCGGAGCCGACGTGCCTGCAGCCTCGAGACCGCCCTCGCGACACACCGTCACCACCACCACGCCGTCGTCCCGCACGCGGGCCGCGGTCGAGCGGGCCAGCCGTCCGCTGCTGACCCGGCTGAGCGGCGGGCACCGGGCGATCCCGTTCCTGCTGGTGCTCGCGCTGATGGTGGCTGGCGTCTTCGTCGGCGGCGTCCCGGGTGCGCTGCTGGTGCTCGTCGTGGTGCTGTTCATCGGCTGGCTGCTCTACCTCGGCTGGCCCGCGCTGACGACGGCCGAGCGGATGGGCCGCTTCGCGGTGCTCGCCGTGGCGGTCGCGGTCGGGGTGGTGCAGCTCTTCCCCCGGGGCTGACGCCCGCGGGATTGACAATCATTCTCATTTGCGCGCAGGATCACCGGGTGCCCACACCACGCCGTGCCGTCCTCGCCGCCACCACCTCGGCGCTCCTCGCCCTGGGCCTGGCGGCCTGCGGCGCGGGTGCGGCCGAGACCGCGGGCACGAGCGGCGACCGGGTCGACGTCACGGTCAGCTTCTACCCGCTCGAGTACGTCACCCAGCGCATCGGCGGCACGCACGTCCAGGTCTCGGACCTCACGAAGCCCGGGGCCGAGCCGCACGACCTCGAGCTGACCCCGCGCGACGTGGCGGGGCTCACTCAGGCCGACCTCGTGGTGACGGTCGGCGGGTTCCAGCCCGCGGTCGACGCCGGCGTGCGCACGGCGGCACCCCAGCACGTCCTCGACGTGCAGGGCCCCGCTCGCCTCGACCGCACGTACACGCCCATCGAGGACGGCGAGGTCGCGCAGGACGAGCAGGGCGCGCGCGACCCGCACTTCTGGCTCGACCCGGTGCGGCTGGCCGCGGTGTCGGGTGCCGTCGCCGCGCAGCTGCAGCGCGTCGACCCGGCGCACGCCGCGGACTACCGCGCGAACCTGGCTGCGCTGCAGCGCGACCTCACCGCGCTCGACGGCGACCTGCGCGCCGGGCTGGCGCACTGCGCCGACCGCGACGTCGTCACCAGCCACAACGCGTTCGGCTACCTCGCCGAGCGGTACGGCCTCACCCAGGTGGGCATCACCGGCATCAGCCCCGAGGGCGAGGTCAGCGCGCGGCAGCTCGCGGGCGTCGCCGACTTCGTGCGGTCGCACCGGGTGCGCACCGTCTACACCGAGACCCTGGTCAGCCCGGCGCTCGCCGACACGGTCGCGCGCGAGACGGGTGCCCGCACCGCGGTGCTCGACCCCGTCGAGGGGATCTCCGACCGCTCCCCGGGCCGCGACTACCTGCAGGTGATGCGGGCGAACCTGCGCAGCCTGCAGACTGGCCAACCATGCAGCTGACCCGATCGTCCGGGCCGGAGGCCGAGCGACCTGCCGTGGTGCGCATGCGCGGCGTCACGGTCGGGTACGGCGACCGCCCGGTGGTGCGCGACGCCGACCTCGAGGTGCACGACGGCGAGGTCGTGGCCGTGCTGGGCGCGAACGGCTCGGGCAAGACGACCCTGCTGCGCGGCCTGCTGGGCCTCGCCGAGGTGCAGGCCGGCACCGTCGAGGTGCTCGGCCGGCCGCTGCGCCACCGGCGCGACCGCTCGCGCATCGGGTACGTGCCGCAGCGACACACCCTCACCGGCACGGTCCCCACGACGGTGCGCGAGGTCGTCTCGTCCGGCCGGCTGCCACGCCTCGGCCTGCTGGGGCGTCCGCGCGCCCACGACCGCGAGGTGGTGCAGCAGGCGATCGAGGCCGTCGACCTCGGGCCGCTCGCCGACCGCGACCTGTCGGAGCTGTCGGGCGGTCAGCAGCGGCGCACCCTCATCGCGCGGGCCCTGGCCACCGAGCCGGCGGTGCTGGTGATGGACGAGCCGACCGCCGGCGTCGACCTCGCCAGCCAGCACGCGCTCGCCGAGGTGGTGCGGCGGCTGGCCGCGGCCGGCGTCACCATGGTGGTCGTGACGCACGAGGTGGGTCCGCTGGCGGGGGTCGTCTCGCGGGTCGTCGTGGTGGAGGGCGGTCGCATCGTGTCGGACGGCGCACCGACCGCGCGCCTGCTCGGGCTGACCGGTCACCTCGACGCCCACGACCACGGGGGCGCGGACCACGCACCCGAGCACGGCCACGACCACGGCCACGGCCACGGCCACAGCCCTGGCGACGGGCACCACGAGGACCCGCCGCACGAGCCGCGCGGCTGGCTCGACGCACCGGTCGGTGAGCGCTGATGGCCGGCGTCGAGCTGCTGCAGTACGAGTTCATGCAGCGGGCGCTGCTGGCGGCCCTGCTCGTCGGGCTGGCGGCGCCGGTGGTCGGCATCTTCCTGGTGCAGCGGCGGCTGGCGCTCATCGGCGACGGCATGGGGCACGTCGCGCTGGCCGGCGTGGCCGCCGGGGTGCTGACGCGCACCGCGCCGGTGTGGACGGCGCTGGCGCTGTCGGTGCTGGCTGCGGTCGCCATCGAGCTGGTGCGCGCCCGCGGACGGACCAGCGGGGACGTCGCGCTGGCCGTCATGTTCTATGGCGGCATCGCGCTCGGCGTGGTGCTCATCTCGAAGGCCCCCGAGGGCGCCACGGTCAACCTCGACGCCTACCTCTTCGGCGCCATCACGACCACCTCGCCGCAGGACGTCGCCGCCTTCGTGGTGCTGGCGGTGGTCGTGCTCGCGGTGGCCGCGGTGCTCACGCCGCGACTGTTCGCGGTGGCGAACGACCCCGAGTTCGCCCGGGCGGTCGGTCTGCCGGTGCTGCGGCTGAACCTCGTGCTCGCCGTGCTGACGGCGGTCACCGTGGTGGTGTCGATGCGCGTCGTCGGGCTGCTGCTCATCAGCGCGCTCATGGTGCTGCCGAACGCCGCCGCCCAGCAGGTCTGCCGCAGCTTCCGGTCGAGCCTGGCCACGGCCGTCGTCATAGGCGTCGCCGTGAGCCTCGGCGGCACCGGCCTCAGCTTCTACACCGCGACCCCGTCGGGCGGGACGATCGTCGTGCTCGCGGTCGCCGTCTTCGTCGTCGCCGCCGGCTGGACGGCGTCGCGCCGCCGCGTGCTCGGCCGACGGCACGCCCCGGTCGAGGGGCACGACGCCCACGAGCACGGCGTCCGCTGCGGGCACCCCGCCGTGCCGCACGGCGACCACGTCGACTACGTGCACGCCGGCCACCGGCACGCCCAGCACGGCCAGCACTACGACGACCACGACGACCACCACGACGACACGGGCCACGACGACCCGGGCCACGACGGCCCCGGTCCCGACGGCTCGGGCCACGACGACGCGCTGCCGGCCGCCCCGCGGCCGGGGCGCTAGAGGAGTCCCGCGTGTCCGCGCCCAGCACCCCGCGCCGCAGCACGAAGCAGCGCGACGCCGTCGCCACCGAGCTGGCGAGCGAGCCGACGTTCCGCAGCGCGCAGGACGTGCACGCGGCCCTGCGGGCGAGCGGCAGCCCGGTCGGCCTGGCCACCGTCTACCGCGCCCTGCAGGGCATGGTCGAGGACGGCGCCGCCGACGCGCTGCGCACCGGTGACGGCGAGGTGGTCTACCGCCGCTGCAGCCAGGGCCACCACCACCACCTGGTCTGCCGCGAGTGCGGCCGCACCGTCGAGGTCGAGGGCCCGACGGTGGAGCGCTGGGCGACCCGGGTCGCCGAGCAGCACGGCTTCCACGACGTCAGCCACACGCTCGAGGTGTTCGGCACCTGCGACCGCCACTGACCGCGCGCCGCCCTGGGCAGCTCGACCCAGCCTCGGGATCGGGTTCGACGTCCGCGCTCGACGACGGGTGAGACGCCTGGGTGCGCGCCGCCGGGTGCCCGGCCTCGAGGCGCGACGTCGGCGCTCGACGTCGGTGCTCGACGTCGGTGCTCAGCAGCCGACGTCAGGAGCGCGCGTCAGGCAGCGGCGCCGGCGGCGATCGCCCCGGTGAGGGCGACCGAGTGCAGCCGGTCGGCGACGCCGAGCGACTGGAAGGCGACGATCAGCTCGTCGGCGCGGGCCTCGGCGGCGAAGTCGTCGAGGTACCGGCCGACGTCGCTCGGGGTGCCGGCCACCGCGTAGCGCATCATGTCGGCGAGCTGGCGGCCCTGCGGCGTGGTGAGGAACTCGTCGATCTCGGCGTCGGTGTACTCGCGGCCGCCCGCACCGCGCTGCACCATGCCGCGCACACGGGTGCGGCGCATGGCGTCGAGCTGGGCGCGCGCGTCGTCGGCCTCGTCGGCGGCCACGACGTTCACGGCGGCCAGCACGTACGGCTCGGCGAGCTGCTCGGAGGGGCGGAACTGCGACCGGTAGAGCGCGACGGCCTCGTGCAGGGCGGCCGGCGCGAAGTGCGACGCGAAGGCGTAGGGCAGGCCGAGGGCGGCGGCCAGCTGGGCGCCGAACAGCGACGACCCCAGGATGTAGAGCGGGACGTCGGTGCCGGCGCCGGGCGTGGCCTGCACCCCCGCCACCCGCGACTCGCCCCGCAGGTAGCCCTGCAGCTCGAGCACGTCCTGCGGGAAGGTGTCGGCCGCCATCGGGTCGCGGCGCATCGCGCGCATCGTCACCTGGTCGCTGCCGGGCGCGCGGCCCAGCCCGAGGTCGATGCGGCCGGGGTGCAGCGTCTCGAGGGTGCCGTACTGCTCGGCGATGGTGAGCGGGGCGTGATTCGGCAGCATGACGCCACCGGCGCCGAGGCGGATGGTCTCCGTGTGCGCGGCCACGTGCGCGATGAGCACGCTGGTGGCCGACGACGCGATGGTCGGCATGTTGTGGTGCTCGGCGTACCAGACCCGGCGGAACCCGGCCCGCTCGGCGGCTCGGGCCAGCTCGACGCTCGCCGCGAAGCTGTCGCGGGCGGTCTCGCCGGGGGCGATGGGGGCCAGGTCGAGCACGGAGAGCGGCACGGTCATGTCAGGTGCAACGTGCCCCGGCCGCGATCATTCCGACAGCGGGCCGTCCGACGAGCCGGCCGGGCCGGCCGGCGGCGCGGCGTCGACGGCGCCCCCGTACCGGCGCTCGCGGGTGGCGTACGTCTCGATCGCTCGCCACAGGTCGCGGCGGTCGACGTCCGGCCACAGCACGTCGTCGAACACCATCTCGGCGTACGCCGACTGCCACAGCAGGAAGTTGGAGGTGCGCTGCTCGCCCGACGAGCGCCAGAACAGGTCGACGTCGGGCATGTCGGGCTCGTCGAGGTAGCGGGCGAGCACCCGCTCGTCGACCCGGTCGGGCGAGAGCCGGCCCGCGGCGACGTCACGGGCCAGCGCGGCCGCGGCGTCGGCGATCTCGGCGCGGCCACCGTAGTTGACGCACATGGTCAGGGTCAGCACGTCGTTGTCGCGGGTGAGCTCCTCGGCCGCCTCGAGCTCGCGCACGACGCTGCGCCAGAGCCGGGGACGTCGGCCGGCCCACCGCACCCGCACCCCCCAGGAGTGCATCTCGTCGCGGCGGCGGCGGATGACGTCGCGGTTGAAGCCCATCAGCCAGCGCACCTCCTCCGGCGAGCGGCGCCAGTTCTCGGTGGAGAAGGCGTACGCCGACAGGTGCCGGACGCCGATCTCGACGGCTCCGGCCACGACGTCGAGCAGCGAGGACTCCCCCGCCGCGTGCCCCTCGGTGCGGGTCAGGCCCTGCTGGTTCGCCCAGCGGCCGTTGCCGTCCATGACGACGGCGACGTGCCCGGGCACCAGCGCGGGCGGCAGGCTCGGGGGCCGGGCGCCGGACGGGTGCGGGGGCGGCGGCACCGGCGCGACCCGGGTCGGGGACGGCTCGCCGCGGCGACGGCCCCTCACGCGCGCTCGACCAGCCGCAGCGAGCGCACGCCGCGCTCGACGTGCCACTGCAGGTAGGCCGCCACCAGGCCGGTCGACTCGCGGCGGGCCCGCTCGTCGGCGGCCTCGGCGACCCCCCACTCACCGGCGAGCAGGGCCGCGAGCAGCACGAACGTGGCCGGCGCGGGCGACGCCGACCCGGGCGGCCGGCACTCGGGGCAGACGGCGCCGCCGGCCGCGACGGCGAACGCGCGGTGCGGGCCGGGGGCGCCGCAGCGGGCGCAGTCGGTGCAGCTCGGGGCCCAGCCGGCCACCGCGAGCGCCCGCAGCAGGTAGGCGTCGAGCACCAGCGACGCGTCGCGCTCGCCGCCGGCGAGGGTGCGCAGGCCGCCGACGAGCAGCAGGAACTGCTGCACGCTCGGCTGACCCTCCTCGGTGAGCCGCCCCGCGGTCTCGAGCATCGCCTGCCCGGCGGTCCAGCGCGGGTAGTCGGCGACCAGCCGCTCGCCGTAGGGGTGGATGGTCTCGACCTGGGTGACGGTGTCGAGCGACCGGCCGCGGTAGAGCTGCACGTCGACGTAGGTGAAGGGCTCGACGCGCGACCCGAAGCGGGAGCTGGTGCGCCGCACGCCCTTGGCCACGGCGCGCACCTGCCCGTGCTCGCGGGTCAGCAGGGTGACGATGCGGTCGGCCTCACCCAGCGAGTGGGTGCGCAGCACGACGGCCTCGTCGCGGTAGACCGTCACCCCGCCCTCACCTCGCTCACCACCACATCATCCACCCCGGCACCGACAGCGACGGCGGCGGCGCGCCTACCCGACGGCGACGCGGTTGCGTCCGGCCGCCTTGGCCTCGAAGAGCGCGGCGTCGGCGGTGCGCAGCACCCGCTCCGAGCTGGCACCACCCGCCGCGACGCCGACCGACACGCTCACCTGCAGCCCGGCACCGAGGTCGCCCCAGGGCTCGCGGTCGACCGCCGCCCGCACCCGCTCGGCGACGGCCGCCGCCTCGGTGGTCGCGGTCATCGGCAGCAGCACCACGAACTCGTCGCCGCCGAAGCGCACCACCACGTCGTCGTGCCCGCGGCAGTGGGCCCGCAGGATGTCGGCCACCCGCCGCAGCACCTGGTCGCCGACGGCGTGGGTGTGCCGGTCGTTCACCGCCTTGAAGCGGTCGACGTCGACGAACAGCACCGCACCCCCGACGGTCTCGGCGATGCCGGCGTCGAGCATGCGGCGGTTGCCGAGGCCGGTGAGCGGGTCGATCAGCGCGTCGCGGCCCAGCTGGGTGGCCTCGGCGGCGAGCGCGCGCAGGCTCATCCGGTCGCGCAGCGCCGCGAACCGGCTGGCTCGCTCCCACCAGAGCCGGCCAAGGATGAGCCGCCGCGACTCGGCGAACCACCTGCTGGCCGGGTGGTCGCCGTGCTCGGCGAGCTCGGCCTCGGCCAGCATCGACAGCGCGCCGATCTCCCAGACCAGGCGGTCGGTGGTGCGGCTGGCCTCCAGCACGCCGAGCAGCCGCTCGCGCGCCTGCGCGGTGCGCCCCCGCCGGACCTCGGTCCAGGCCACGGCCAGGCCGGCCAGCTGCACCTCGGGCAGCTCGCTGCGCTGCTCGAACCGGGTGGTCGCGTCGAGGATGCGGGCGCAGGCCAGCTCGTGGTCGCCGCCCATCCGCAGGCAGGCGAAGGCCTCCATGACGACGGCCCGCGCGTGCATCTCGGTGTCCTCGCCGCGGGTCAGCTCCATCATCCGGACGGCGACCTCGGCCGCCCGCACCCAGTGCGGCCGGCACGCCTCGCGGTCGCCGACGAGCTCGAGCGACGCCGCCCACGAGGCCTGCAGCACCGCGAGCTCCTGCAGCACCAGCACCCGCGCCGTCCGCGACACGCCGTCGCCGGCCATCGCCGCCGGCGAGGAGACGCACAGCGAGAAGAGCTCCTCGGCGGGCTCGAAGAGCTGGCCGTGCCCCAGCACGGTGGCCACCGCCATCGCGGCGCTGAGGTCGTCGTACCGCGCCGGCCGGTGCCCCTCGACCAGCCCGTACGCCTCAGCCAAGGCGTCGACGGCCCGCGACGCCTGACCCAGCCGCAGGTTCGCGTCGCCGAGCAGCGACAGCCCCTTGGCCCGCCAGGCCCGGTCGCCGCCGTCGATGGTGCCCAGCAGCTGCTGGGCGACGTCGGCGGCCTCCTGCCAGCGCTTCACCTCGATCAGCGCGACGCCCCGCGTGTAGAGCAGGTAGCGCAGCGTCTGCCGGTCGCCGGCCGCCTCGGCCAGGCAGGCGGCCTCGGCCGCCGCCTGCACCGCCCGCTCGGAGAAGCCGTCGAGGTAGTGCTCGTGCGCGACGTCGGAGAGCAGGTCGAACGGCCCGAACGGGCTGGTCACCGCCACGACGGACTGCTGGTCGAGCACGCTCACGCGCCGCCTCCCGGGAGTCCGTTGTCTGGACCGGCGCACATTGTGCACCACCCGGCCGGGAGCGCGATGACCTGCCCGTGACCCGGTCGTGGTGCGGCGCTGACCCGAGGACGGGTCAGGCGGCGTCCCGCGCGGCCCGGTTGACCGCCGAGACGACCGCCTTGAGCGAGGCGGTGACGATGTTCGAGTCGATGCCGACGCCCCACAGCACCCGGCCGCCCACCGCGCACTCGACGTACGCCGCGGCGCTGGCGTCCTCGCCCGAGCTCAGCGCGTGCTCGTGGTAGTCGAGCACCCGCACGTCGACGTCGACGCCGGACAGCGCGGCCGAGAACGCGTCGAGCGGGCCGTTGCCGGCGCCCTCGAGCGTGGTGGGCGAACCGTCGACCACGACGTCGGCCTCGAGCCGGTGCTCGCCGGCGGACGTCGACAGCCGGGTGCCCTCGAGCGCGAACCGGCCCCACGGACGGGTCGGGTCGGGCAGGTACTCGTCGCTGAACGCCGACCACAGCTGGGCGGCCGACACCTCACCGCCCTCGTCGTCGGTGTGCCGCTGCACGACGCCGCTGAACTCCACCTGCAGCCGGCGCGGCAGGTCGAGGTGGTGCTCGGTCTTCATCAGGTAGGCGACGCCGCCCTTGCCGGACTGGCTGTTGACGCGGATGACCGCCTCGTAGCTGCGCCCGACGTCGCGCGGGTCGATCGGCAGGTAGGGCACGGCCCACTCAGCCTCGGCGACCGGCTGCCCCGCCGCGGCCGCCTCGCGCGCCATCGCGTCGAAGCCCTTCTTGATGGCGTCCTGGTGCGAGCCGCTGAACGCGGTGTAGACGAGGTCGCCGCCGTAGGGGTGCCGCTCGGGCACCGGCAGCTGGTTGCAGTACTCGACCGTGCGGCGGACGCCGTCGATGTCGCTGAAGTCGATCTGCGGGTCGATGCCCTGGCTGAAGAGGTTCAGGCCGAGCGTCACCAGGCAGACGTTGCCGGTGCGCTCGCCGTTGCCGAACAGGCACCCCTCGATGCGGTCGGCGCCGGCGAGGAAGCCCAGCTCGGCGGCGGCCACGCCGGTGCCGCGGTCGTTGTGCGGGTGCAGGCTCAGCACCACGCTGTCGCGGCGCGGCAGGTTGCGGCTCATCCACTCGATGGAGTCGGCGTAGACGTTGGGCGTCGCCATCTCGACGGTCGCCGGGAGGTTGATGATCAGCGGCCGGTCGGGGGTCGGGTCGATGACCTCGATCACCTTGCTGCACACCTCGACGGCGTACTCGAGCTCGGTGCCGGTGTACGACTCGGGCGAGTACTCGTAGAGGATCTCGGTGTCGGGCGTGATCGTCTCGGCGTACTTCAGCGCCAGCCGCGCCCCCGACGTCGCGATGTCGGTGATGCCGTCGCGGTCGAGCCCGAACACCACGCGCCGCTGCAGGGTCGACGTCGAGTTGTAGAAGTGCACGATCGCCCGCTTGGCACCCACCAGCGACTCGAAGGTGCGCTCGATGAGGTGCTCGCGGCACTGGGTGAGCACCTGCACCGTGACGTCGTCGGGCACGTGCCCGCCCTCGATGAGCTGCCGCACGAAGTCGAAGTCGGTCTGGCTCGCGCTCGGGAACCCGACCTCGATCTCCTTGTAGCCCATGCGCACCAGCAGCTGGAACATCGCCAGCTTGCGGGCCGGGCTCATCGGGTCGATCAGCGCCTGGTTGCCGTCGCGCAGGTCGACGGCGCACCAGCGCGGTGCCGCCGTCATCTGCCGCGTCGGCCACTCGCGGTCGGGCAGGTCGACGTCGAACGTCTCGTGGTACGGGCGGTACCGGTGCACCGGCATGCCCGAGGCACGCTGTGCGGTGGTGTTCCAGAAGGGGCGATGGGCCTGCTGCGTCATGGTCGTCCTCGCGTTCGCTCGAGCGGTGCTCGAAGGGGTGCGACCGGCACGCGGGACCACCGCGGCAGGGGGGCCGGCCTGGCTAGAGGTCCCCGCCGCGGCGAGCAAGAAGCAGTCGCTGCGCCATCGCCTGAACCCTAGCGCAACGCCCCGGTCAGCCGCCGAAGCGCTGGGTGAGCAGCGCCTCGGCGATCTGGACGGCGTTCAGCGCGGCACCCTTGCGCAGGTTGTCGTTCGACACGAAGAAGACCAGACCTCGGCCGTCGTCGACCGACTGGTCGGCGCGGATGCGGCCCACCAGGCTCGGGTCGCGGCCGGCGGCGTCGAGCGGCGTCGGGACGTCGGACAGCTCGACGCCGGGCGCGCCCTGCAGCAGCTCGGTGGCCTGCTCGGGCGAGATCGGCCGCTCGAACTCGGCGTGCACCGCCATGCTGTGCCCGGTGAAGACCGGCACCCGCACGCAGGTCGCCGACACCCGCAGGTCGGGCACGTGCAGGATCTTGCGGCTCTCGTTGCGGAGCTTCTGCTCCTCGTCGGTCTCCAGCGACCCGTCGTCGACGATCGAGCCGGCGAGCGGCAGCACGTTGAACGCGATGGGCTTCACGTAGAGGTTCGGCGCGGGCAGCTCGACGGCGCGGCCGTCGAACGCCAGGGCGGACGCCGAGTCGGCGACCTTGCGCACCTGCTCGTCGAGCTCGGCCACGCCCTTGCCGCCGCTGCCGGAGACGGCCTGGTAGCTGGCGACGCGCAGGTGGGTCAGGCCGGCGGCGCGGTGCAGCGGTGCGAGCACGGGCATCGCGGCCATGGTGGTGCAGTTCGGGTTGGCGACGATGCCCTTGGGCAGGTCGGCCAGGTCGGCGGCGTTCACCTCGCTCACGACGAGCGGCACCTGCGGGTCCATCCGCCACGCGCTGGAGTTGTCGACGACGACCGCGCCCAGGGCGGCGACCTTCGGCGCCAGCTCCTTCGAGGCACCCTTGCCGTTGCTGAACAATGCGATGTCGATGCCCGACAGGTCGGCCGCGGCCGAGTCCTCGACCTCGATCTCACCGCCGGCGAAGGGCAGCCGCGTGCCCGCCGACCGCGCCGAGGCGAAGAAGCGCACGTCGTCGAGCGGGAAGGACCGCTCCGTGAGCAGGGTGCGCATGACCCCGCCGACCTGACCGGTTGCTCCGAAGACCCCTACGCGCATGGCCCCAGTCTACGGGGCCCGGCGCGACGGGCCGGTGACCCGCTCAGAACCCGAGACGCTGCAGCTGCTTGGGGTCGCGCTGCCAGTCCTTGGCGACCTTCACGTGCAGGTCGAGGTAGACCTTCTGCCCGAGGAGGGCCTCGATCGCCCGGCGCGACCGGATGCCGACGTCCTTGAGCCGGGCGCCCTTGTGCCCGATGACGATCGCCTTCTGGCTGGGGCGCTCGACGAAGACGTTGACGCGGATGTCGAGCATCGGGTCGTGCTCGGGGCGGTCGTCGCGCGGCGTCATCTCGTCGACGACGACGGCGAGGCTGTGCGGCAGCTCGTCGCGCACGCCCTCGAGCGCCGCCTCGCGGATCAGCTCGGCGACCATGACGGCCTCGGGCTCGTCGGTCAGCTCGCCGGTCGGGTAGAGCGGCGGGCCGGGCGGCAGGTGCCCCACGAGCAGGTCGGCGACGACGTCGACCTGCTCGCCGCGCACCGCCGAGACCGGCACCACGTCGTCCCACTGCCCGAGCGCGTCGACCGCGAGCAGGTGCTCCATCAGCCGGCCGCGGTCGACGGCGTCCGACTTGGTGGCGATGGCCACGACGGGCGTGCCCCGCCCCTCCTTGCGCACCGCGGCGAGCTCCGCGGCGATGTAGCGGTCGCCCGGGCCGGGCTTCTGGTCGGCGGGCAGGCAGAAGCCGATGACGTCGACCTCGGTGAGCGTGCCGCGCACGACGTCGTTGAGCCGCTGGCCGAGCAGCGTGCGCGGACGGTGCAGCCCGGGGGTGTCGACCAGCACCAGCTGCGCGTCGGCGCGCGAGACGATGCCGCGGATGGCGTGCCGCGTGGTCTGCGGCTTGCTGGAGGTGATGGCGACCTTCTGCCCCACCAGCGCGTTGGTCAGCGTCGACTTGCCGGCGTTCGGCCGCCCGACGATGCAGGCGAACCCGGAGCGGTGCGGTGCGGCGGTCGGCTCAGGCATCCCGTGATCCTCCCACCGCGTCGGCGTGCGCGGGCTCGCCCACCCGGACGTCGCGGTCGTCCCGGTCGTCCCGGTCCTCGCGGTCGTCGCCCGGCTGGTCGGAGGGCACGAGCCGGACGACCACGGAGGTCAGCCGGTGCCGGCGTCCGGTGAACCGGTCGGCCACCAGCTCGACGCCCCCGACCACGGCCGTCGAGCCGGGGATCGGCACCCGGCCGAGGGCCTTGGCCAGCAGGCCGCCGACGGTGTCGACGTCGTCGTCGTCGAGGTCGCGGCCGAACAGCTCGCCGAGGTCGTCGACGTGCAGGTTCGAGCGCACCCGGTAGCTGCCGTCGCCCAGCGGCTCGACCGGGTCGTCCTCGCGGTCGTACTCGTCGGTGATCTCCCCGACGATCTCCTCCAGCACGTCCTCGATGGTCACCAGCCCGGCGGTGCCGCCGTACTCGTCGACCACGACGGCGACGTGGTTCTGGTCGCGCTGCATCTCGCGCAGCAGGTCGTCGACCGGCTTGCTCTCCGGCACGAAGTGCACCGGTCGCATGACCTCGCGCACCGGCACGGTCTGCTCGGAGCTGGCCTCGCGGAAGACCCGCCGCGTCACGTCCTTGAGGTACAGCACGCCGAGCACGTCGTCCGGCCCGTCGTCGACGACGGGGATGCGGGAGAACCCGGAGCGCAGGAACAGCGACAGCGCCTGCCGCAGCACCTTGTCGTGGTCGATCGTCACCATGTCGGTGCGCGGCACCATGACCTCGCGGACGATCGTGTCGCCCAGGTCGAACACCGAGTGCAGCATCTGCTGCTCGTCGGCCTCGATGACGGCGTGCTCCCCCGCCAGGTCGAGCAGCTCGCGCAGCTCGGACTCGTCGCTGAACGGGCCGTCGCGGTAGCCCTTGCCCGGGGTGACCGCGTTGCCCAGCAGCACCAGCAGCCGGGCGACCGGGCCGAGCACCCGGGCCAGCCACACCAGCACGGGCGCGCCGGCCAGCGCGACCCCCTCGGCGTGCTGCCGGCCCAGGGTGCGGGGGCTGACGCCCACCAGCACGAACGACACGACGACCATCACGGCCGCGGCGACGACGAGGGCCAGCCAGTCGCGCGCCACGAGGTGCACGCAGGCGATGGTGACGACGACGGCGGCGAACGACTCGCAGACGACGCGGACGAAGGTCGCGACGGAGACGTAGCGCGAGCTGTCGCCCGAGACCTGCAGCAGCGCGACGGAGCCGCGGCGGCGCTCCTCGGCCAGCTGGGCGGCGCGCCCGCGCGTGGTGCGCTGCACGGCGGACTCGGCTGCGGCGAGCAGTGCGGCGAGGACCACCAGCACCACCGCGAGCAGCACGAGCTGAGGGACCGAGGAGCTCATGGAGCGGTGACCGCCACGCGTCGCGTCATGGGGCGAGTCTAGGTGCTGTCGAGCGGGCCGCCCGGTGCCAGGATCGCGCTGTGGACGACGGACCGGTGACCACCCTGCACCCTGTGGACGACGCGACGCGCGAGGTCGTCGAGCGCCTGTGGCAGCTCTTCCAGGCCGACCTGTCGGCGTTCCGCGGGTCGTTGCCGGACGACACCGGGCGGTACCGGGACGAGCGGCTGCGCGAGTCGGTCGCCCGCGGCGACCTCGGTTACCTGGTGCGCACCGACGGGCGAGTGGCCGGCTTCGTGCTGGTGCGGCGCACCGACGACGGCGTCCACCGGCTGCCCGCCTTCTGGGTCGCCAGGGCGGTGCGGCGCAGCGGCGTGGGCCTGGCCGCCGTCCGGCTGCTGCTCGCCCGCCATCGCGGGCGCTGGGAGATCGCGTTCCAGGAGGACAACCCCGCGGCCGCTGCGTTCTGGCGGCAGGTCGGGCGCGACGCCGTCGGCGACGCGTCGACGGTCGAGCAGCGCCCGGTGCCGGGCCGCCCTGACGCGCCGCCCGACAGCTGGCTGTGCCTGACGGTCGGCTAGCTGCGACTAGGCCCGGGAGGCCAGGAACGTCAGCAGCAGCCGGCGCTGCAGCTCGAACATCTCGCGCTCCTCGTCGGGTTCGGCGTGGTCGTACCCGAGCAGGTGCAGGATGCCGTGGGTCGTGAGCAGCAGCAGCTCCTCGGTGGTGGTGTGCCCGGCCTCGGCGGCCTGCCGCTCGGCCACCGTCGGGCACAGCACGACGTCGCCGAGCAGCCCCGGCTCGGGCTCCTCGTCGTCGCGGCCGGGCCGCAGCTCGTCCATCGGGAAGCTCATGACGTCGGTCGGACCCGGCAGGTCCATCCACTGGACGTGCAGCCGCTCCATGGCGGGCTCGTCGACCAGCAGCACCGACAGCTCCGCCTGCGGGTGCACCCGCATCGCGTCGAGCACCGAGCGGGCCAGCGCGGCCAGCTCGTGCTCGTCGACCGCGAAGGTCGTCTCGTTGTTGACCTCGATGCTCACGTGCTCACCGGCGGGTCGTGGCCCGGCGGGCCGCGCGGTTCGGCGCGACCAGCGTCGGGTCGTGCGCGGCGTCCCACTCGGCGTAGGCGTCGACGATCTGACCGACCAGCCGGTGCCGCACGACGTCGTGGCTGGTGAGCTGGGCGAAGTGCACGTCGTCGACGTCACCCAGGATGTCCTGCACCACGCGCAGCCCGGACGTCGTGCCGGACGGCAGGTCGACCTGCGTGACGTCGCCGGTGACGACGATCTTCGCGCCGAAGCCGAGGCGGGTGAGGAACATCTTCATCTGCTCGGCGGAGGTGTTCTGCGCCTCGTCGAGGATGATGAACGCGTCGTTCAGCGTGCGGCCGCGCATGTACGCCAGCGGCGCCACCTCGATCGTGCCCGCCGCCATCAGCCGCGGGATCGAGTCGGGGTCGAGCATGTCGTGCAGCGCGTCGTAGAGCGGGCGCAGGTAGGGGTCGATCTTCTCGGTGAGCGAGCCGGGCAGGAACCCGAGCCGCTCCCCCGCCTCGACCGCGGGCCGGGTGAGGATGATCCGGTTGACCCGCTTGGCCTGCAGCGCCTGCACGGCCTTCGCCATCGCCAGGTACGTCTTGCCGGTGCCGGCGGGGCCGATGCCGAAGACGATCGTGTTGTCGTCGATCGCGTCGACGTAGCGCTTCTGGTTCAGCGTCTTCGGCCGGATCTTCTTGCCGCGGTTCGACAGGATGTTCATCGTCAGCACGTCGGCCGGGTGCTCGGTGGTCTGCTGGCGCAGCATCGAGATCGAGCGGTCGACGGCGTCGCGGCTCAGCGGCTGACCGGCGGCCACGACGACGAGCAGCTCGTCGACCAGGCGCTCGATGAGCGCGACGTCGGCGGGCGAGCCGGTGAGCGTGACCTCGTTGCCGCGCACGTGCACGTCGACCCGCGGGAAGGCGCGCTCGATGGTGCGCAGCAGCTCGTCACCGGGGCCGAGCAGCTGCACCATCGGCACGGCGGGGTCGATGACGATCGTGTGGGGCGTGCGCGCGTCGCCTGCGCGCGGGGCGTCGGGTGCGGTCGTGTCTGACATGAGCGGCCCTTGCGGCCTCGTCGCCCTCCGGATCGGTGCTGGGAACACGCCCATCGTAGACCTCGGGTGCGACACCACCCAGTGGGAAACGGTGCGCTAGCGGCCGAACGGCAGCGGCGCCCGGGTCACCGGGTACGTCGCCCAGTACAGCCGGTCGCCCGCGACCCGCAGCACCTCGCCCTGCTCGCGACCGCTGACCACCCGCCAGCGGCCGGCGCCGTCGCGGCGCAGCACCGACGGCGGGGCGGACGCCGGGGCGCCGACCGCGCGCAGCGCGACGTGCTCGCCCTCGTCGACGACGACGTCCGGGTCGTCGGTCGCGTCGCGCACGCCCGGGCCGGCCGGCACGCTGCGCCACGACAGCACGAACTCCGTGCCCTCCGTCCACCAGTGGCCGAGCAGCGGCTCGACGTCGGCGGGCACCGGGCGGCCGGGTCGCCAGGGCGCGGGCTCGTCGGGCGCGGCGTCGAGCACCGCGTCGGCGAGGTCGAGCGCGAGGGCGTCGGGTGCCGCGACCCGGCTGGTGCTGGTGAGCACCACGACGCCGAGCCCGCTGTCGCGGTGCACGACCATGCAGGCCAGGAAGCCCGGCATGGCGCCGTCGTGCCCGACGTACATCCGCTCGGAGCGGCGGTGCAGCATCAGGCCGAGGCCCCAGCCGAGCGTCCACTGACGCAGGTCGGTCATCGCGTGCAGGTGGGTCATCTCGGTGACCGTGGCGGGCGCGAGCACGGCCGGGTCGGGGTCGGCCCAGAACGACGCCCAGCGCGCGAGGTCGGTGCTCGTCGTCCACAGCTCGGCGGCCGGACCGAAGGCGTCGCCGGGGAACAGCGGCTCGGGCTGCAGCCGGTCGGCCCAGGGGTCGACGAAGTAGCCGCGGGCGACCGGCGCGGTGGGCGCGGTCGTGGTGCGGTGCATGCCGAGCGGCTCGAGCACCCGCTCGCGCAGCGCCTGCTCCCACGTCGTGCCGCGCACCTGCGCGACGACCTGGCCGAGCAGCGCGAACGCGAGGTTGGAGTAGTGCCAGCGCTCGCGCGGCGCCAGCACCTGCTCGGCGTCGGCCAGCCCGGCGATCATCGTCGCGAGGTCGGGACCGTGCAGCGACTCCCACACCTCGCCGACCGGTTCGCGCTGCAGGCCGGACACGTGCGCGAGCATCCGCCGCAGGGTCAGCCCGCCGTGCGCCGGCAGGTCGAGGTGGTCGCCGACCCGGTCGTCGAGGTCGAGCAGCCCGTCGTCGCGCGCCTGCAGCACCAGCGCCGCGGTGAACGTCTTGGTGATCGACCCCATCCGGTACTGGACGTCGGGGCCGGCGGCCAGCAGCGGCGGGTCGGCGAGGCCGTCGGGCCCGAGGTCGGCCGCGCCGGCGGCGACGTCGAGCTGCACCTCGCCGCGGCGCACCACCCGCACCACGACGGACGGCGCGCGCCACTCGCGCTGCGCCTCGAGCACCTTGCGCCGCAACGACTCCGCGTCGGGCAGCGGCGGCACGCTCACCCGGGCGGCCAGGTGAGATCGCGCCCGCCCAGCACGTGACCGTGCACGTGGAAGACGCTCTGGTGCGCGCTGGCCCCGTTGTTGAAGACCAGCCGGAAATCGCCCTGCGCCTCGTCCTGCGCGATGCGGGCGCCGAGCCGCACGACAGCGCCCAGCGCGTCGGGGTCGGCCACCGACAGGGCCGCGACGTCGCGGTGGTGCGCGCGCGGCACGACCAGCACGTGCAGCGGCGCCTGCGGGTCGAGGTCGCGGAACGCCACCGCCTGCTCGTCCTGGCCGACCACCTCGGCCGGGACGTCGCCGGAGACGATGCGGCAGAAGAGGCAGTCGGGGTCGCGCGGGCCCTCGGTGGACCGGTCGGCGGCGCCCTCGGGCGGGCTGAGCGTCATGCCGGCGAGGCTACAGACCGCAAGCAGGGTCAGGCACCCGCAGCCGTCGGCGGTGCAGGCTGGACGTCGTGGACGAGACGACGGGCGACAGCGGCCCCGACCGGCTGCGGGGCATCCTCGAGCTGGTCGAGCAGAGCCTCGACGAGCCGGAGCTGACCGGCGAGGAGCTGGCCGGGCGCGCGCACCTGTCGCGGTTCCACTTCGACCGGCTGGTGCGGGCCGCCCTCGGCGAACCGCCCGGCGCCTTCCGGCGGCGGCTGCTGCTCGAGCGCTCCGCCCACGTGCTGGCCCGCGGGGCCGGCACCGTCACCGACAGCGCCTGGGCGGCGGGCTACGGCTCGCCCGAGGCCTTCAGCCGGGCCTTCGCGCGAGCCTTCGGCGTGCCGCCGTCCGGCTACCGGGCGACCGGTCGCCGCGTGTACGACCTGCCCGCGGCGTCGGGCGTCCACTTCCACCCACCGGGCGGCCTGCGGCTGCCCAGCACCAGGAGGAGCACCGCCATGGACCTGCTGCAGCGCATGACCGACCACCACCTCTGGCTGGTCGGCGAGATCGTCGACCGCACCGCGCGGCTCGACGACGCCGTGCTCGACCGGCCGATCGAGCTGTCGGTCGAGGGCATCGACGAGCGACCGACGCTGCGCAGCGTCACGGCGCGGCTGGTCAGCCAGCTGGAGATGTGGGTGCGGGCCGTCGACGGCGGCGAGGGCATGCCGGCCGAGGGCGACACCTCGCCCGCCGGGCTGCGCGCGCGGCTGGCCGAGGTCGAGCCGGCGTTCCGCGAGCGGGTGGCGGCGCCGGCGCTGGACGGCCGCGCCGACGACACCTTCGTGGACGCGACCTGCGACCCGCCGGAGACCTTCACCTACGGCGGGGTGCTGGCGCACGTGCTGACGTTCTCCGCCGTCCGGCGCACGATGGCGATCGGCGCCCTGACCGACGAGGGCGTCGACGACCTCGGCGCGGGCGACCCGATGCGCTTCGTCGGCGGCTCGGGCGAGGACGCCAGCCGCATCACCCGCCGCTGACCCCGGCCCGGTTGGGTCAGGCCCAGCGGGTGCGCGCCGAGAGGACGGCGAGCGCGGCCGGGCCCGCGGTCGACGAACGCAGCACCTCGGGCCCGAGGCGGGCGGCGACCGCACCCGCGGCGACCAGCTCGTCGAGCTCGGACGGCGACACCCCGCCCTCGGGTCCGACCACCAGCAGCACCTCGCCGCGGGCCGGCAGGTCGAGCGCGGCCAGCGGGCGCTCGGCGTCCTCGTGCAGCACGACCGCGAGCGCCGCCTGCTCGAGCCGGGCGCGCAGCCCGCCGGCCGTCACCAGCTCGCCGACGACCGGCACCCGCGGGCGGCGCGACTGCTTGGCGGCGGCCCGCACCACCTGCTGCCACTTGCGGTGCGCCTTCGTGCCGCGGTCGCCCCGCCAGACGACCACCGAGCGGGCCGCCTGCCAGGGCAGCACCTCGTCGACGCCGAGCTCGGTGGCGGCCTCGACGGCCAGCTCGTCGCGGTCGCCCTTCGCGAGCGCCTGCACGAGCACCAGCCGCGGGTCGGGCTCGGGCACGTCGTCGAGCACGTCGACGCGCAGGTCGAGCACGCCGTCGTGCGCGGCGGTCACCGTGCAGCGGGCGACCAGCCCGCTGCCGTCGGCGACGTCGACCCGCTCGCCCGGGCCGATCCGCCGCACGGTCGCGGCGTGCCGGCCCTCGGGCCCGTCGAGCACGAGCGCCGCACCGACCGCCGCCTGCTGCAGCGACCCGGCGTCGAGCAGGAAGAGCGGGGCGCTCACGCGCGGCCGGAGAACGCGTCCCTGAGCTTGCCGAACAGGCCGCCGCCGTGGTTCTCGAGGCGGCCGTCGGGGCGCTCCTCGCCGCGCAGCGCCGCCAGCCGGCCGAGCAGGTCGCGCTGCTCGTCGTCGAGGCCGCGCGGCACCTGCACCTCGACGTGCACGATCAGGTCGCCGCGGCCGGTGCCGCGCAGGTGCGTGACGCCGAGGCCGCGCAGGGTGCGGGTCTGGCCGGGCTGGGTGCCGGGCTCGATGTCGAGCGGCTGGTCGCCGTCGAGGGTGTCGAGGTGCACGGTGGTGCCGAGCGCGGCCGCCGTCATGGGCAGCACGACGGTGGCGTGCAGGTCGTCGCCCTGGCGCACCAGCTGGCGGTGCTCGTTCACCACGATCTCGACGTACAGGTCGCCGGCGGGGCCGTTGCCGGCGCCCACCTCGCCCTCGCCGGCCAGCTGGATGCGGGTGCCGGTGTCGACGCCGGCGGGCACCCGGATGGTGAGGTTGCGGCGGCTGCGCACCCGGCCCTCGCCGGAGCACTGCACGCAGGGCTGGGCGATGACGGTGCCGAACCCCTGGCAGGTGGTGCACGGCCGGGTCGTCATGACGTTGCCGAGGAAGGAGCGCTGCACCTGCTCGATCTGCCCCCGGCCGTTGCAGACGTCGCAGCGCCGCGTGCCGGTGCCCGGCTGGGCGCCCTCGCCGCCGCAGGTCGGGCAGCCGACGGCGGTGTCCACGGCGATCTCGCGCTCGGTGCCGAACACCGCGTCGCGCAGGTCGACCTGCACCCGGATGAGCGCGTCCTGACCGCGCCGGCGCCGCGAGCGCGGGCCGCGCTCGGGGCCGCCCTGGCCGCCGAAGAAGGCGTCCATGATGTCGGTGAACGAGAAGCCCTGGCCGTTGCCGGCGAACCCGGGCAGCTGGTCGCCGCCGCGGTCGTACGCCGCACGCTTGCCCTGGTCGGACAGCACGTCGTACGCCTGGCTGACCTCCTTGAAGCGGTCCTCGGCCTCCGGACCCGCGACGTCCGGGTGCAGCTGGCGGGCCAGCTTGCGGTAGGCCTTCTTGATCTCCTCGGGCGTCGCGTCGCGCGAGACGCCCAGGGTCGCGTAGTGGTCGCTCAACGGTCCTCGTCTCAGGGGGTGGAGTCAGGTGCGGGGGTGGGAGCGGTCAGTCGTCGAGCACGCGGGACACGTACCGGGCGACCGCCCGGACGGTCGCGATGGTGGTCGGGTAGTCCATGCGGGTCGGGCCGAGCACGCCCAGCCCGCCGACGACCTCGGTGCCGCGGCCGTAGCCGCTGGTGACGACGGACGTCGTGCGCAGGCCCTCGTGGGTGTGCTCGCGGCCGATGCGGACGGCGACGGCGCTCGGGTCGTCGGACAGCTCGTTGAGCAGCCGCAGCAGCACGACCTGCTCCTCGAGCGCGTCGAGCACCGGGCCGATGGTGAGCGGGAAGTCGGGGCCGAAGCGGGTGAGGTTGTTCGCGCCGGCCAGCACCACGCGCTCCTCGCGCTCCTCGACCAGCGCACCCTCGAGCGCGCCGACGACCCGGCCGACGAGCGCGCGCTGGGTGCCGTCGAGCTGCTCGGGCAGGTCGCGCAGCCGGGCGGCGGCCTCGCTGAGCAGCAGCCCCGCCGACTCCGCGTTGACCCGCGCGCGGACGTCGGCGACCACGGCCTCGTCGAGCGCGTCGTCGACCTCGACGACCCGCTGCTCGACCCGGCCGGTGCCGGCGATGAGCACCACGAGCAGCCGCCGCTCGCCGACCGGCACCAGCTCGACGTGCCGCACCGTCGACCGCGTGAGCGAGGGGTACTGCACGACGGCGACCTGGTGGGTCAGCGACGCGAGCATGCGCACGGTGCGGTCGACGACGTCGTCGAGGTCGACGGCCCCGGCGAGGAAGCTGGCGATGGCCTGCCGCTCGACCGGGCTCATCGGCTTGACGGTGCTCAACCGGTCGACGAAGACCCGGTACCCGGCGTCCGTCGGCACCCGGCCGGCGCTGGTGTGCGGCTGGGCGATGAGACCCTCGTCCTCGAGCGCGGCCATGTCGTTGCGCACGGTGGCGCTGGAGACGCCGAGCTGGTGGCGGTCGACCAGCGCCTTCGAGCCGACCGGCTCGCGCGTCGCCACGTAGTCCTCGACGATCGCCCGCAGCACGGCGAGACGTCGCTCGTCGCTCACACCGCCCACCTGCCCCTCGTCGCCTGGCACTCGTCCTCGGTGAGTGCCAAGTCTACGTCGCCGCGAGCAGCTCCGCGGCGTCCGGGCGCGCTGCGGCGACGCGACGCAGCTCGCCCAGCACGGCGGCGGTCGCCGGCTCGGTCTGGGCACCGGCCCTGACCAGCGCGAACAGCGAGCGGGCGGCCGGCGCGCCGAGCACCGGGCAGACGACGAGCCCGGCCGGCCGCAGCGGCTGGGCCAGCCTCGGCACCAGCGCCACGCCGGCGCCCGCCGCCACGAGGGAGGCGGCGGCGTCCCAGTCGACCGTCGGGTGCCGGACGTCGGGTGTGAAGCCGGCCGCGGCGCACACCCCGAACGTGATCTGCGCGCACGCGGTGTCGCCCGCCGCCGACACCCACACCTCGTCGGCCAGCTCGGCCAGCCGGATGCCGGCCTCGTCGGCCAGCGGGTGACCGGCGGGCAGCACGACGTCGAGCACGTCGGTGAGCAGGTCGACGCGGTGGTAGCGGGGATCGTGCCGGGCGGGGGCGCCGCGGTGGTCGGCGGTGAGCACGACGTCGAGGTCGCCGGCGTCGAGCCGGGAGAACACGTCCGGCGGGTCGCACTCGACGACGCGGACGTCGAGCCCGGGCCGGTCGCGGCGCAGCGCGGCGTACGCGGGCGCGACCACCGAGGCGATGCCGGTCGACAGCGAGCCGACGCGCACCTCGCCGATGACGCCCTCCTGCCAGGCCGCGAGGTCGGCGCGGGCCCGCTCGAGCTGCTCCTGCACGAGCACCGCGTGCTGCAGCAGCACCTTGGCCTGCCCGGTGAGCCGCACCCCGCGCCCGTGCTTCTCCAGCAGCGGGGCGCCCACCTCGCGGCTTAGCCCGGCCAGCTGCTGCGACACCGCCGACGGCGTCAGGTGCAGCGCGGCCGCCGTCGCCGACACGGTGCCGCTGCGCTCGAGCTCGCGCAGCACCCGCAGCCGGCGCACGTCGATCGTGAAGTCGCGGCTGTTCGGTCTCATGAACGGATCGTAGATGGACTGAACGGTCGGCGACAGGGACCATCGAGGTGTGAGCCGCCGCGCAGCCTGGATCTTCGTCACCCTCGGGATCGCCTGGGGCATCCCCTACCTGCTGGTCAAGGTGGCGGTCGGCGAGCTGTCGCCCACCGAGCTGGTGCTCGCGCGCACCGCCCTGGGCGCCGCGCTGCTGCTGCCGGTCGCGCTCGGCCGCGGGCAGGTGCTGCCGGTGCTGCGCCGCTGGCGGCCGGTGCTGCTCTACGTGGTCGTCGAGATCGCGCTGCCGTGGGTCGCCCTGAACCACGCCGAGCAGACCCTGCCGAGCTCGACCACCGGCCTGCTCATCGCCGCCGTGCCGCTGGCCGGGCTGGCCGTGGCCTTCGTGACCGGCCGGGCCGAGCGCCTGGCCGCCGCGAACTGGGCCGGGCTGCTGCTCGGCCTGCTCGGCGTCGGTGCGCTGGTCGGCTTCGAGGTCGACGGCGGCGACGTGCCGGCCGTGCTCGCCCTGCTGGTCACCGTCGCCGGGTACGCCGTCGGCCCGGCGATCCTGGCCCGCGCCCTCGGCGACCTGCCCGGGCTCGGCGTGGTCGCGGTCTCGCTCACCGCCACCGCGCTCGCCTACGTGCCGGTGGTGCTGCTGGTCGACGGCGTGCCGCAGGGCCTGCCGTCCGGCCGGGTCGTCGCCTCGGTGGTCGTGCTCGCCGTGGTGTGCACCGCGGCGGCGTTCCTGCTGCTCTTCGCGCTGGTCGGCGAGATCGGCCCGGTGCGCGCCACCACCATCACCTACGTGAACCCGGCCGTCGCGGTGGTCGCCGGCGCCGTCGTCCTGCACGAGCCGGTGACCGTCTGGACCGTCGTCGGCTTCGTGCTCGTGATCGCCGGGTCGGTGCTGGTCAACCGCCGCCCGGCACCGCCCGCTCCCTCGGCCGGGCCACCCAGCGCGCCTGCGGTCGACGTCACCGGGGCGCCCGTACAGTCGGCGGGTGCCACCCGCTGACCCGTCCGACCCGCTCGATCGATACGGCCGCGACGTCCTCGCCGGCGACTGGAAGGTCCCGCCGCGCGGCCGCACCACCGACGTCGTCGCCGAGACCGGGCTGGTGGTCGAGGACGCCGAGACCGGCTGGTGCGGCGCCGTCGTCCGGCTGGAGAAGGCCGGCGGCGTGCACGTGGTGCACCTCGAGGACCGCCGCGGGCGCACCCGGGGCTTCCCGCTCGGCCCGGGGTTCCTGCTCGACGGCGCACCGGTGCGGCTGACCGCCCCGCGCGCCGCGGCCGCACCCGTCGTCGCCCGCACCGCGAGCGGGTCGACGGCCGTGCAGGGGCTGCGGGCCCGCACCGCGCGGGCGTCCCGCATCTGGGTCGAGGGCAGGCACGACGCCGAGCTGGTCGAGAAGGTCTGGGGCGACGACCTGCGGGTCGAGGGCGTGGTCGTCGAGCGGCTCGACGGCGTCGACGACCTGGCCGCCGCGGTGCGCGACTTCGCCCCCGCCCCCGGGCGCCGGCTGGGCGTGCTGGTCGACCACCTCGTCCCCGGCTCGAAGGAGTCGCGGCTGGTGGCCGAGGCGGTGGCGCAGCCGCGGTTCCGGCCGCACCTGCTCGTCGTCGGCCACCCCTTCGTCGACGTCTGGCAGTCGGTGCGCCCCGCGGCGCTCGGCATCGACGCCTGGCCGCAGGTGCCGCGGCACCTGGAGTGGAAGCGCGGCGTCCTGGCGCACCTCGGGTGGCCGCACGAGACGCAGACCGACGTCGCGCGCGGCTGGCGCCGCATCCTCGGCGCGGTCGGCACGTACGCCGACCTCGAACCCGAGCTGCTCGGCCGCGTCGAGGAGCTCGTCGACTTCGTGACGGCGGACGGCGACGACCGCTGAGCGGTGCGTGACGGCGCCGCGCGGGTCCCGGCGAACGTGTATCCCGGGCGCGTCGGCCGCCTCTAGTGTGTCGGCTGCACGTGCAGCCGGCCGCGTCGCACGACGACGGTCACTCGACTCGGAGGACACCCGTGACCGACCACCAGCCCGAGCCCGGCCCGAGCCTGAGCAAGGAGCCGAGCGCCCAGGTGCCGCCGCAGGGCGCCGCCCCGCAGGCCGGCTACCAGCAGCAGCAGGGTGGCTACCAGCAGCCCGCCGGCTACCAGCAGCCCGGGCAGCCCTACCCGGCTCCCGGCGCCGGCCAGGCGCCGCTCAGCCCGGCCGAGGACCGGCAGTGGGCGATGCTCGGGCACCTCGGCGCCATCATCCTCGGCATCGTGTCGCCGCTCATCGTCTGGCTGGTCTTCAAGGACCGCTCGCGCTTCGTGGACGACCAGGGCAAGGAGGCGCTGAACTTCCAGATCACCGTGCTCATCGCCTGGGTCGCGGCCTCGGTGCTCGCCGCCGTCGCGATCGGGTTCGCGCTCTACCCGATCATCTGGATCGGCAACCTCGTGCTCTGCATCATGGCCGGCCTGGCCGCGAACAAGGGCGAGGCGTACCGCTACCCGTTCGCGCTGCGCCTGGTGAAGTGACCCAGCCCCACCCGCAGCAGCCGCCGGGCGGTCCCCAGTGGGGGCCGCCCGGTGGTGTGCCCGGCGCGCCGTGGCGACCGCCCATGTCGCCGGCCGACGAGCGCACCTGGGCGACGCTCGCCCACGTCGCGCCGTTCGCCGGTGGGTTCGTCGGCCTGCCGCTGCTCGGGCCGCTCGGCATCTGGCTGGCCTACAAGGACCGCAGCCCGTGGGTGCGCCACCACGCGGCGAGCGCGCTGAACTTCCAGCTCGTGCTGCTGCTCGTGTTCGCGGTCGGCACCGTGCTGTCGGTCGTGGTGGGCGTGCTGACCCTGGGCATCGGGCTGCTCGTCGTGGTGCCGCTGCTGCTGGTCGTGGCGCTCGTCGGCACCGGCTACCAGGTGGTCGCCGCGGTGGTCACCTCGCGCGGCCAGGACTTCAGGTACCCGCTGACACCGCAGTGGGTGCGCTGAGCGAGCCCGCAGCCGGCTCGTCGTCCGGCAGCAGGGCGCGCACCACGGTGTCGGCGAGCAGGCGGCCGCGCCGGGTGAGCACCACGCGGCCGGTCACCGCCGCCCGGCCGTCGACCAGCCCGTCGGCCACCAGCCCGGCCACCGCCCGGCGTCCGCCCGGCGACAGCACCGCGACCTCGAGCCCCTCGACCAGCCGGACGCCGAGCAGCACCCGCTCCTCGTGCCGCTGGGTGTCGTCGAGCACCTCGCGCGCCTGAGCCGGGCTGGCCCCGCCCGCCAGCCGGTCGGCGTACGCCCGCGGGTGCTTCACGTTCCACCAGCGCACCCCGCCCACGTGGCTGTGCGCGCCCGGGCCGAGGCCCCACCAGTCGCCGCCCGCCCAGTAGCCCACGTTGTGCCGGCAGCGGGTGCGCTCGGACGTCGACCAGTTGCTCACCTCGTACCACCGCAGGCCGGCGGCGGTCAGCACCTCGTCGGCCAGCTCGTACTTGTCGGCCTCGTCGTCGTCGTCCGGCAGCACCAGCTCGCCGCGGCGCACCCGGCCGGCCATGCGGGTGCCGTCCTCGACCACGAGGGCGTACGCCGACAGGTGGTCGGGCGCGCAGGCCAGCGCGGCGTCGAGGCTGGCGCGCCAGTCGTCGAGCGACTCCCCCGGCGTGCCGTAGATCAGGTCGAGGCTGACGTCGAGACCGGCCGCCCGCGCCCACGCCACCGCCTGCGGCACCCGCTCTGGGTCGTGCGTGCGGTCGAGGGTGGCCAGCACGTGCCGCACCGACGACTGCATGCCGAAGCTGACGCGGGTGAACCCGTGCTCGCGCAGCGCCTGCAGCGACGCGGGCGTCACCGAGTCCGGGTTGGCCTCGGTCGTCACCTCGGCGTCGGCGACCAGCCCGAAGCGGTCGCGCACCCCCTGCAGCAGCAGCCCGAGGTCGTCGACCGGCAGCACCGTGGGGGTGCCGCCCCCGACGAACACGGTGCCCACCTCGGGCGCCGCGTCGCCCAGCACGCGGCCGGCCAGGGCCAGCTCGCCGAGCGCGGTGCGGGCGTACGACGCCTGGTCGGCGCCGCCGCCGAGCTCGGTCGCGGTGTAGGTGTTGAAGTCGCAGTAGCCGCAGCGCACCGTGCAGAACGGCACGTGCAGGTAGAGCCCGAACGGCCGGCTGCCCAGGCCGGCCAGCGCCTGCGACGGCAGCGCGCCGTCCTCGGGCGCGGGGTCGCCGTCCGGCAGGGCACTGGGCACGACGTCCATGCTCGCACTCCGTAGAGTCGTGCCCATCACCCGCTCCGCAGCCCGTGCCGTCCCCTGGCTGGCCGCCGTCGTCGTCGTCACCGGCGTGGGCCCGCTGGGCACCGACACCTACCTCGCCGCGATGCCCGAGATGCAGCGCGAGCTGGGCACGTCGAGCGCCGTCGTGCAGCTCACCCTCACCGCGTTCATCGTCGGCAGCGCCCTCGGGCAGATCGGCGCCGGGCCGGTGAGCGACGCCCGCGGACGTCGCCCGGTGCTGCTCGTCGGCACCGTCGCGTTCACGGTGCTGTCGCTGCTGTCGGCGTTCGCCCCGACCGGTCCGACGCTCGTCGCCATCCGGCTGGTGCAGGGGCTGGTCGCCGGCTTCGGCGTCGCGGTCGGGCGGGCCTGCGTGAGCGACGTCTGGCACGGACCGGAGGCGGCGCAGCGCTTCGGCACGCTCGCCTCGATCACCTTCGTGGCGCCCGTGCTGGCGCCCGCGCTCGGCGGCGTGGTGCTGGCGCACGGCACCTGGCGGCTGGTGTTCGGCGGGCTGGCGCTGGTGGGGGTGCTCATGGTGGTCGCCGTGCTGGTCGGCATCCCCGAGACGCTGCCGCCCGAGCGCCGGCAGGCCGGTGGCCTCGCCGCGACCGGACGCCGGATGGCCGACCTCGCGACCGACGCGCCGTTCATGCGGCACGTCGTCGTGCAGTGCCTCGCCACCGCCGGGTTCTTCGTCTACATCGGGGGCTCGTCGTTCGTGCTGCAGCACGTCTACGGCATCAGCGAGACCACGTACTCCCTGGTGTTCGCGAGCAACGCGGTGGCGATGGTGCTCGTGACGGTGCTGTTCCGGCTGACCGTGCGGCGGTTCGGCCCGGCGCGGCTGCGGGCGACCGGTGTCGCCGTCGCCGCCACCGCGGCCACCGCCCTGCTGGTGCACGCCCTCACCGCGCCCGGCGGCGGGTCGTTCGCGCCCACCTGGGTGCTGCTGTCGGTCGTGACCGGGGCGATGGGCCTGTCGATCCCCGGCACCCAGGCGCTGGCGCAGGAGGCCGGTGCCCGCTCAGCCGGCACCGCGTCGGCGCTGCAGGGCGGGCTGGCGTTCCTCGTCGGGGCGGGCAGCACCCCGCTCACCGGGCTCGTGGGCGACCGCAGCCTGGTGCCGATGGCCGCGCTGATGTGCGGTCTGCTGCTCACCTCGCTCGTGGTGCTGCGGGTGTGGCGGCCGGTGCGTCAGCCCGAGGCCGTCGCGGCGCCGTAGCGGTCGCGCGTCCGCAGGGCCCAGGCGCTCACCGGCGTCATGAGCAGCGCGACCCCGCCGAGCAGCGCGCCCAGCACCCACCAGCCCGGCCGCCCCCACTCGACGCAGAGCAGCGTCAGCACCACCGGCGAGAGCATGTTCGACGCCGCGAACCCGGTCGAGCCGAACCCCTGGTACTGGCCCTGCCGCTCGGCGGGTGCCAGACCCATCGAGATCCCCCACTGCCCGGCCGAGCCGATCATCTCGCCGGCCACCTGCAGCAGCGCCCCGGCGAGCAGCACGACGACCGCCACCCAGGTCGGCACCCCGGCGGCCAGCGAGTAGACCGCGCACGCCGCCGCCATGAGCAGCCCGGCCCGACCGAACGCCCTCGCGGCCTGCGGCACGGTGTCGGTGCCGCGGGCCACCCGCACCTGCAGCAGCACGACCGTGACCGTGTTGACCAGCAGCAGCACCGAGACCATCCAGGTCGGCGCCGACGTCCGGGCCGACAGCCACAGCGGCACACCGACGTCGATCAGCCCGAAGTGCATCGCGAAGACGGCGTTCAGCGCGACGACCGCCACGAACGGCCGGTCGCGCAGCACGAGCAGCGCGGTGCCGGGCGCGCGCGGCACCGGCGGCACCTTCGGCAGTCCACCCAGCGCGAGGGCGGTGCCCAGGTAGCTGGCGGCGTTCACCACGAAGACGCCCACGTAGGCCCAGCGGGTGTCGACGGCCAGCGCCAGGCCGCCGAGCAGGGCGCCGAGGGAGATGCCGACGTTGGTGACCGCCCGCAGGTAGGCGCGCATCCGCACCCGGTCGCCGCTGGCCTGCGACGCGGTGGCGATCAGGCCGTTGCGCACCGCGTTCGTGGCGCTGTCGACCGCCCCGATCAGCGCCGCGACGACCACCAGCCCGGGCAGCGTGCGCACGGTCGCGTAGACCAGCATCAGCACGGTCATCACCACCAGCAGCAGTCGCAGCACGCGGCGCTGACCGAACCGGTCGCCGAGGTGGCCGGCCGGCAGGCCCACCACGAGGCGGAACGCGCCGGCGACGGTGAGCGCGAGGCCGAGCTGCGCCGGGCGGATGCCGACGACCCGGGTGAAGTAGAGCGCGCTCACCGTGTAGAAGGCGCCGTTGCCGACCGTGTTGACGAGCGTGGCGAGCGAGAGGGTGCGCAGCGCCGGGTCGTCGGGCCGGGCGGCGCGCAGCGCACGGCCCAGTGCCTCGACGGGGGCCGACGTCACGAGCCGGCGGTCGCCCGGGTCACGGCACGCCGAGCGGCCCGGCGCAGGTCGGGGTGCAAACGCGGGGACCCCGACTGCTCGGCGTCCAGCAGCGCCGCCGCGTGCTCGAGCGCCAGGTGCGGGAACGTGTCGGCGACCGTGACGCCGTGGTCGGGGCGGTCGAGCACCTCGACGCGTGCGCCCGCCACGACCGACCCGGTCTCGAGCACGCGCAGGTAGGCACCCAGCGCGCCGACGGCGGTGAACCGCCTGACCCAGCGCGGCTCCTCCATCCAGGCCGCGAAGGTGCGGCACGGCTGGCGCGCCGACGTCACCTGCAGCACGCAGCCGCCGCCCTCGTCGTCCGCGATGCGCCACGTCTCGCCGACGACCGCGCCGCTCACGTCGACCCCCTGCAGCCGCAGGTTCTCGCCGAAGACGCCGGCGGGCAGGTCGCGACCCAGCTCGGCCGCCCACCGCTCGACGTCCTCGCCGGCGTACGCGTAGACCGCCTGCTCGGGGCCGCCGTGGTGCTTCGTGTCGCACTGCGTGTCGCCGGCGAGACCGAGCTCGCCCACCGCGACGGCACCCGCCACGGCCCGCTTGTCGATCGCCGTCTGCTCCCCCGGCCGCCCGCCGTCCGGCTGCAGCTGGTGCACCACGCAGACGGCTTCGACCTGGCTCATGCCGTCGATTCCACCACGACGCGGCGCCGCGGCACGACCGGGTTCGGGGTCCTGTGGAGAACCGTGACGCTGTCGGTGGTGGCGTCTAGCCTGGCGATCACTTCGAAGGAGGCAACGAAGATGACCCGACCCCTGTGCCACATCGTCCCGCCCTACCTGGTCGACCGGCTCGGCGCCGACCCGCTGGCGCTCGTGCGCGAGCGACGGCTGCTGGTGTCCGGCACCCGCCCGCTGGCCACCGTGCTGGCGCGGGCCGCCGACGCCGACCCGGGCACCGGGCCGCAGCGCACGATCTCCGACGCGCACGGCACCGAGACGCTGCCCGGCGACCAGGTGCGCGCCGAGGGCGGTGACCCGACCGGCGACGCGGCGGCCGACGAGGCGTACGACGGGCTGGGCGCGACGTGGTCGCTGTTCAGCACCGCCTACGGCCGCGACTCGCTCGACGGGCAGGGCCTGCCGCTCGACGCGACCGTGCACTACGGGGAGCGCTACGACAACGCCTTCTGGGACGGGTCCCGCATGGTGTTCGGCGACGGCGACGGCACCACGTTCAACCGGTTCACCATCAGCGTCGACGTCATCGGCCACGAGCTGACGCACGGGGTCACCGAGAAGACGGCGAACCTGACCTACCAGGGGCAGTCCGGAGCGCTGAACGAGAGCGTGAGCGACGTCTTCGGGTCGCTGGTGAAGCAGCACCTGCTCGGGCAGAGCGCCGCGAGCGCCGACTGGCTGATCGGCGAGGGGCTGTTCACCGACGCCGTGCAGGGCGTGGCGCTGCGGTCGATGAAGGCACCGGGCACGGCGTACGACGACCCGACGCTGGGCAAGGACCCGCAGCCGGCGAGCATGGCCGACCTCGTCGACACGAGCGACGACAACGGGGGCGTGCACATCAACTCCGGCATCCCCAACCGGGCCTTCTACCTGGCGGCCACGGCCATAGGCGGCAACGCCTGGGAGGGTGCCGGCGCGGTCTGGTACGACACGCTGACCGGCGGCTCCCTCGAGCCGGACGCCGACTTCGCGACCTTCGCGGCCGCGACCGTGACCGCCGCGACGGCTCGCTTCGGCGAGGGCTCGCCGCAGGCCGCCGCGGTCGCCGACGCCTGGGCGCAGGTCGGCGTGCTGAGCAGCAGCAGCTCGGGCGACGCCGGGCAGCCCACCACGAGCGGAGCCGGCGGTCCGGGCGGGTCGGGGGGAACCCCGCAGCTCGACCTCGCCGGCCGCACGGTGCGGGTGCGCCGGTCTGGCGGGTTCACCGGCGTGCCGCTCGAGCGCGAGGTGCGGCTCGACGAGCTGCCCGACACCGAGGCGCAGCGCTGGCTGCAGGTGCTCGGCTCGGGCGAGCTGCTCGACCTGGCGGCCGCGTCCGGCGAGCCGGCACCCGACCGGTACGTCTACCAGGTGGTCAGCCCGCAGCCGGGGCTGCTCGACGCGGGCACGGGGCTCGACGTCCGGGCCGGCGAGCAGCAGCTGCCCGGCGCCGTCCGGTCGCTGCTCGACGACACGCTGCGGGGGCTGTGATGCCGGCGGCGGTGCTCGACCACGTGGGCCTGCAGTGCGCCGACTACCCGGCGAGCCAGCGGTTCTACGACGCCGTGCTGGGCGAGCTCGGCCTGACCCGGCTGATGGACGTCGGCGTCGCCTGCGGGTACGGCGCCGACCACCCGGTGTTCTGGATCGGCCTGCACGAGACCGGCACGGGGTTCCGCGAGTCGCACCTGGCCTTCGCCGCGGCAGACCGAGCGGCCGTCGACGCGTTCGTGGCGGCAGCCGTCGCCCACGGCGGCGAGGTGCTGCACGAGCCTCGGGTGCGACCGGAGTACCACGAGCACTACTACGGCGGCTTCGTGCGCGACCCCGACGGCAACAACGTGGAGGCGGTCTGCCACCGGCCGGGGTGAGACCCGACCGCTACTTCTTGTCGGGCACGGCCTCGTTGCTCAGCGCGGCGATGAACGCCTCCTGGGGGACCTCGACGCGGCCGACCATCTTCATCCGCTTCTTGCCCTCCTTCTGCTTCTCCAGCAGCTTGCGCTTGCGGGTGATGTCACCGCCGTAGCACTTGGCCAGCACGTCCTTGCGGATCGCGCTGATCGTCTCGCGGGCGATGACGCGCGCGCCGATGGCCGCCTGGATCGGCACCTCGAACTGCTGCCTGGGGATGAGCTTGCGCAGCTTGCCGGCCATCATCACGCCGTACGCGTAGGCCTTGTCCTTGTGCACGATCGTGCTGAACGCGTCGACGCCCTCGCCCTGCAGCAGGATGTCGACCTTCACCAGGTCGGCCACCTGGTCGCCGTCCGGCTCGTAGTCGAGCGAGGCGTAGCCGCGGGTGCGCGACTTCAGCATGTCGAAGAAGTCGAACACGATCTCGGCGAGCGGCAGCGTGTAGCGCATCTCGACGCGGTCCTCAGACAGGTAGTCCATGCCGCGCAGCACCCCGCGCCGGGTCTGGCAGAGCTCCATGATCGCGCCCACGTAGTCGCTGGGGGCGAGGATCGTCGCCCGCACCACCGGCTCGCGGACCTCGGCGACCTTGCCGGTCGGGTACTCCGACGGGTTCGTGACGACCAGCTGCGAGCCGTCGTCGAGGGTGACCTCGTAGACCGCGCTGGGCAACGTGGAGATGAGGTCGAGGTCGAACTCGCGCTCGAGGCGCTCGCGGACGATCTCGAGGTGCAGCAGGCCGAGGAAGCCCACGCGGAACCCGAAGCCGAGCGCCGCCGACGTCTCGGGCTCGTAGACCAGGGCCGCGTCGTTCAGCTTCAGCCGGTCGAGGGCGTCGCGCAGGATCGGGTAGTCCGACCCGTCGATCGGGTAGAGGCCGCTGAACACCATCGGCTTGGGGTCGCCGTAGCCCTCGAGCGCCTGGGTCGCCGGCTTGTGCGCGTTGGTGACGGTGTCGCCGACCTTCGACTGGCGCACGTCCTTCACGCCGGTGATGAGGTAGCCGACCTCACCGACCCCGAGGCCCTTGGTGGGCTCGGGCTCCGGCGACGAGACGCCGATCTCGAGCAGCTCGTGGTGCGCGCGCGTCGACATCATGACGATGCGCTCGCGCGGGCTGAGCTGGCCGTCGACGACGCGCACGTACGTCACGACGCCGCGGTAGGTGTCGTAGACCGAGTCGAAGATCATCGCGCGGGCCGGCGCGGCGGCGTCGCCGGTGGGCGCCGGCACCTGCCGCACGATGGCGTCGAGCAGCGGCTCGACCCCCACGCCGGTCTTGCCCGACACCAGCAGCACGTCCTCGGGCTCGCCGCCGACGAGGTGGGCGAGCTCGGCGGCGTACTTCTCCGGCTGCGCGGCCGGCAGGTCGATCTTGTTCAGCACCGGGATGATCGTGAGGTCGTTCTCCATCGCCAGGTACAGGTTGGCGAGGGTCTGCGCCTCGATGCCCTGCGCGGCGTCGACCAGCAGCACAGCGCCCTCGCACGCGGCCAGCGAGCGCGACACCTCGTAGGTGAAGTCGACGTGCCCCGGGGTGTCGATCATGTTCAGCGCGTGGGTCGTGCCGTCGAGCTCCCAGGGCATCCGCACGGCCTGGCTCTTGATCGTGATGCCGCGCTCGCGCTCGATGTCCATCCGGTCGAGGTACTGCGCCCGCATCGCGCGCGGGTCGACCACGCCGGTGATCTGCAGCATGCGGTCGGCCAGCGTCGACTTGCCGTGGTCGATGTGGGCGATGATGCAGAAGTTGCGGATGACATCCGGCGGGGTCGCGGACGGCGCGTGGGCCGTGCGGGCCATCGGGGACACGTGCAGCAGACCTCGGCAGACGGTTGGCTCGGGTGCGCGGCCGGGCGGGCCGCAGCGGACGCCGCAAGTCTCCCACGGCACGGCCGTCCCCGACGCGCTGCCGCACCACGACCGGCCCACCTCCCGCCGAGCTGCCGCTTCCGGGGCACCGGGCCGCGCCCCGGACCCCGACGGGTGGCAGCTCGGCAGCCGCTCGACGGCATCCACGCGCCGCCAGGCGCGGTGGTGGGTGCGGGCGGGTCAGCCGGCGCGCCGCCAGCCGGTCACGACGGCGGCGCGCGCTGCCGCCTCGGTCGCGCCGCGCACGGCCAGCGGACCGTCCGGACCCTGCTCGTGCAGGACGCCGAGCAGCACGTGCTCGGTGCCGATCGCGCCGTGCCGCAGCTGCTGCGCGGTGTGCACCGCGTGCGCCAGCGCCGCCCTGGCGGTGCGGTCGAGGCGCGGGCGCCGGGTGGGTCGACGGCTGGGGCCGCCGAGCGGGGTGCCGTGCTGCTGCTCGAAGCGCCGGGCGACGTCCGCGACGTCGATGCCGAGGCCCTGCAGCGCGGCCGCGTCAGCAGCGGACAGGCCGGCCGGCCCCACGGCGTCCGGCGGCCCGAGCACCCAGCAGACGGCGTCCGGCGGCAGTCCCAGCCCGGCGAGCACCTGTGCGGCGCCGCTCCCCGGGTCGGCGACCACGGCCAGCAGCAGGTGCCGGCCGGTGATCGACGCGGCGCCCTCCTGCCGGGCGAGCGGCTCGGCGGCCGTGACGGCGGCGCGGGCGCGGGCGGTGAACCGTTCCAGCATCAGCCCCTCCTGCAGGGTCGGTCGGCGTGCTTCTTGTGCACGGCCTGCCGCGAGACACCCAGGGCCTCGGCGACCTGCTGCCACGACCAGCCCCGGTCGCGGGCGCTGCGCACCTGCGCGGCCTCGAGCTGCTCGACCAGCCGGCGCAGCGCGGCCACGGCGCGCAGGCCGGTCGCCGGGTCGGCGTCGGCGGCGTCCGTGACGGCGGTCGCTGCGGCGCCGTGCAGGTGCGCTTCGCTCATGCGCGTCAACATACGTTGACCGCCATGTCGCGTCAACCCTCGTTGACGCCTGGAACTCAGGTGCCCGCGGCCGGCCGGGCTGCGATGCGCTGGCAGGTGCTGGTGACCGAGGCGGTCGCCGGCCGGCTCCCCCAGCCCTGGACCGACGTCGACCTCGAGGCCGTGCACGACGCCTGCCTGCGCGTCGCGGAGGCCCTGACCCCGTCGCCGCCGGGCCTCGACGTCGGCACGCTGGCGGACGCGTTCGCCGGCGACGCGCAGGTGACCGACTGCTTCCGGCGACTGCTCGACGGCACGCTGCGGCTGACCGGCGGGCAGCCGGACTGGGTGCTCGACCGGTCGCGGCAGCTGCAGCACCTGGTCGACACCGCCGCCGGCGCGCTCGTCGGCACGACGGGGTGCCACGGCGACCTGCGGGCCGACAACGTGCTCGTCGACGGCACCCGCGCCACCCTCGTCGACTGGAACTGGCTGCGCCCGGGGCCCGCGTGGGCCGACCTGGTCGGCGTGCTGCCGCTCGCGCGGGCCGACGGTCTGGACGCCGAGGCCTGGCTGCGGCGCAGCCCGCTCACCCGCGACGTCGACCCGGACCACGTCGACGCGTGGCTGGCGACGGTGGCCGCCTACATGCTCGCGAACGCGGACCAGCCCGTCTGGCCCGGAGGACCCGCGTCGGTGCGGGTGCACCAGCGCCGCTACGCCCGCACGTTCCTCGACTGGCTCGGCGCCCGGCGCGGCTGGGACGCGCGCTGAGGGTCGGGCCTCGTGACCGGACGGCGGGATCGGCGCGCATTTCGCCCGGCGGCACCGCGCTGGTAACCTCGGAGATCGCGTGCACGCCCAGGTCGTGCCGAACGCCCGACCGCACAGTCGCACACACCGAGAACGAAAGAGCACTCGTGGCCAACATCAAGTCCCAGATCAAGCGCATCACGACGAACGCCAAGCGCACGGAGCGCAACAAGGCGGTCAAGAGCGAGCTGCGCACCTACGTCCGCAGCGTCAAGACGGCCATCGAGGCCGGCGACGCCGCGCAGGCGGGCACCGCCCTCGCCGCCGCGAGCCGCAAGCTCGACAAGGCCGTCAGCAAGGGCGTCATCCACAAGAACCAGGCTGCGAACCGCAAGTCGTCGCTGGCCAAGCAGGTCTCCTCGCTCTGACGACGAGCCGCCTCACGCAGCTCGAGGACGGCGTCACCCGAACGGGGTGGCGCCGTCTCTGCGTGTCCGCGGCACGCAGCAGTCACCCCTGACGAGCTGGACGCTCCCCCGCCGGACCCCATCGCCGTGACGTGCCCCGCCGCACCGACCGCAGCCCCGGCAGGTGCTTGGTGCCTCGACTGCAGCCCCGGCAGGTGCTTGGTGCCTCGACCGCAGCCCGGGCATGTGCCGTCGCCTCGACCGCAAGGTCAGCAGGTGCCCCCGCCCCGGACGCAGCGACGTCAGGTGCATGCCGCGCCGTCCGCAGCGCGGGCAGATCCGCCGTCCGCGCAGCGCGGGCAGACGCCGACGGACAGCCGCACCGCGGGAAGCGTGCCGTCGCCCGGGCGCACCGCGACGGGTGTCAGCCGTGCAGCGCGCGAGCGGCACCGACGTCGAGCACGGCTCGCTCGATGGCGTAGAGCGGGTCGCCGGCGCGGCGGGCCGGGTCGGGTAGTCCGCCCTTGACGGCGAGGTCGGCTGCGGCGACCGCCTGGATGGCGACGGCGAGCCCGGCCTCCGACCAGCCGCGCAGCTGCCGGCGGGCCTTGTCGACCTGCCAGGGGGCCATGCCCAGGTCGCGGGCGGCGTCCGCGGAGCGCACGGTGCCGGCCGCCGACACCTTGGCCAGCGACCGCAGGCCGAGGGCGAGCACGGCGACGATCGGCACCGGGTCGAGGCCGGTCGCCAGCGCATGACGCAGCAGCGCCAGCGCGGTGTCGGTCTGCCCGCCGAGCACCGCGTCGCTCACCTTGAAGCCCGTCGCCTCGACGCGCCCCCCGTAGTACCGCTCGACGGTCGCGGCGTCGATCTCCGGCGCCGCCTGCCCCGAACCGGCCGGCGGCAGCGTGTCGCTCATCAGCTGGCTGCACGCCGACGCGAGCTCGCGAAGGTCCTGGCCGACGGCCTCGACGAGGGCGCCGACGGCATCGGGCTCGATGCGCCGCCCGCCCCGCCGCAGCTCCTGCACCACGAAGCTCGCGCGCTCGCCGTCGTTGGTGATGGCGGCGCACTGGTGCACCCCGGCCCCGGCGGCGCGCGCTGCGTCGAGCAGCCCCTTGCCGCGCTGGCCCGACCGGTGTCGCAGCACCAGGACGACGTCCGGCACGGGCGCGGCCACGAGCGCCCGGGCGTCGGTGATGAGCTCGTCCGACGCGTCCTCGAGCCCGTGCAGCACGACTACTTTCGACTCGCCGAAGAGCGACGGCGAGGTGTGCACGGCGAGGTCGCCCTTGGCGTAGCCACCCGGCAGCACGTCGACCAGCTGTGTCGCCGGGTCGGCCGACCGCGCCGCCTCGACGACGGCGCGCACCGCCCGCTCGGCCAGCAGGTCCTCGGGACCGGTGACGAGGTGCAGCGGGCCCGACGGGTCGGCCGGCGCCGCCGGCGCAGCGGCACGCGAACGGGCACGGGGCGGGGTCACGGCACGACGCTACCCGCCCCCGCCGACAGCCCGGACGCACCCGCGCCGCCCCTGGTGGGCGGGGCGTCGTGTCGGCGGGGGCCGCTGGCGACGAGGCTCGGCACGCCCGATCGCACGACCACCGCCAGGTCCCCGAGCACGTCGGTGCGGGCGACGCGCGCGCCGACGCCTCCGAGCAGCCGCATCGCGGAGGGCGCCGGGTGGCCGTAGTCGTTGCCGGCCCCGACGCTCACCAGCGCCAGCCGCGGGTGCGACTGCCGGATCAGGGCCGGGTCCTGCTTGGCGCTGCCGTGGTGCGCGACCTTCAGCACGTCGACGGCCGGCCCACCGGTGACGGCGCGCATCGAGGTGGCGACGGCACGCGCCGCCTCCGGCTCGACGTCGCCGAGCAGCAGCAGCCGCAGCCCGGCGACCTGCACCAGCAGCACGATGCTGGCGTTGTTCGGCACCGACCCCGACCGCACCACGCGCTGCGGCCAGAGCACCTGCCAGCGCAGCGGTCCGTCGCCCGCCTGCTCACCTGCCCGGACGACGCGGACCGCGACCCCGGCGGCCGCCGCGAGCGCCCGCACCCGCCGCGCCTGCTGCGGCGGGTCGTCGACCACCGTGACGCCCAGTCCCCCGACCCGTCGGCCGCGCAGGACGCCTGGCAGCCCGTCGACGTGGTCGGCGTGGAAGTGGGTGAGCAGCACCAGGTCGAGCTGCCGCACCTGCAACCGGCGCAGGCAGCGGTCGACGTCGCCGGGGGTCGGCCCGGCGTCGACCAGCACCGCCCGGCCGGGGCCGGTGGACAGCACCAGCGCGTCCCCCTGCCCGACGTCGCAGGCGACCAGCACCCATCCACGTGGCGGCCACGAGGAACCGCCCGGCACCGGTGCGCGCACCGCGACGGCGGCCCCGACGGCGGCGCACACGACGAGGCGCGCGGCCGCTGGTCGACGCGCCGCCCAGCGCAGCACCGTGGGCCCGGCCAGCAGGGCCGCCAGGCTGAGTGCCGCCAGGACGAGGGCTCCGGCCGCGCCTCCGGGCCACCGGACCTGCCCGCCCGGGACGCCGGCCAGCGTGCGCGCCGTCCACGCGACGACGGTGCAGCCCAGACCCCCGACGCGCGCGAGCCCCGCGGCACCGCCGTCCCAGACGGGGCCGAGCACGGTGGCGGCCAGGCCCAGCACCGTGACCGGCGCGACGATCGGCGCCGCGACGAGGTTGGCCGGCAGCGAGACCAGGCTGACGGCGCCCGAGAGCAGCACCACGACCGGCCCGCACAGCACCTGGGCCGCGAGCGGCAGGGCCACGGCGGTGGCGAGCGGGCCGGGGAGCCGACGTGCGAGGACGGCAGTGAGGCCAGGTGCGACCAGCAGCAGGCCGAGGGTCGCGAGCACCGACAGGGCGAACCCGGCCGACCGGGACAACCACGGGTCGACGACCAGGAGGACGACGACGGCGGCCCCGAGCGCCGGGGCGGCCGCCCGTCGTCGACCGGACCCGACGGCGAGCAGTCCCACCGCGCCCATGACGGCGGCGCGCAGCACGCTCGGTTCGGCACGAGCTAGCAGCACGAACGCGCCGAGCACGGCCGCCGCCACGACCAGCCGCGTCCGCCGTCCGAGCCCGAGGCGGGCGCCCAGACCGACCGCGAGGACGCAGACGAGCGTGGTGTTGCTGCCCGACACGGCCGACAGGTGCGTGAGGCCGGTCGCCTGCATGGCCGCAGCCAGGTCGGGCGGCTGCGCCGAGGTGTCACCGACGACCAGTCCCGGCAGCAGGCCGCGCGCGTCCGGCGGCAGCCCGGCGCAGGCACGCGCGAGCCCGTCGCGCAACGACTGCAGCGTGCGGTCCAGCGGACGCTGTGCGTGCAGCACGCGCGGGGGCCCGCGCGGCGCGAGCGTCGCCGACACGTCGTCGCCGGGGCGGGCGGGGCCCAGCCTGCCGGTGACCTGCACCTGCTGGCCGAGCCGGAGCGCCGACCAGCTCGGATCGGCGAACACGAGCACCCTGCTGCGCGACGCCGACGCCGACCCGCGCCCCTCGACGCGGTGCAGCCGCAGTCGCACCAGCACCAGGTCGCGTCCCCCGCCGGCGGCGTCGTGGCGGGCGATCCGCCGAGGGTCGCTCGCCACGGTCGCGACGACGCGCACGGTGGCCGTGTCCACCGCGAGCCGCGGCACCAGCCCGGCGTCGCGCGAGGACGCCTGCAGCCCGGCTGCCCCGACCACGAGGCCGCTCGCGGCGAGCGCCAACGCGACCGGCCACCGCAGACCGTGGGCACGCGAGGACCCCCGGAGGCTCGAGCCCGCGGCAGGCCGCTGCGGTGGCGACGCGTCGGGGTCGGCCGAGGGCCCGACCACTGGCGCTGCGGCCGCGGGCGACGCGGGCTCCCGGCCCGGCGCTGACGCGGACCGGCGCACGACCAGGACGCCCGCCGCGACCAGGAGCCCGAGGAGTCCGGCCACGACCCGGCCCGTCGCCGGAGCCGACAGCGAGGAGGCGCCCGCGCCCCAGGCGGCCAGGGCCGGCACCAGCAGCCGCAGGTCGGACGCCGACCGCTCGCCGCTCACACCCGCACCAGCGGGCGCAGCCGTCCGAGCACCGCGTCGCCGATGCCGCTGACCTCGCCGAGCTCGTCGACGGAGCTGAAACGACCGTGCTCGCCCCGCCAGTCGAGAATGCGTTGCGCCAGCACGGGTCCGACGCCGGGCAGGGTGTCGAGCTCGGTGGCACCGGCCTGGTTGAGGTCGATCGGCTGGGTCGGACCGGTCGGGCTGCCACCGGCGGCGGGCGCGGCGGCGGGCGCGGTGAGCGTCTCGCCGCGGGACGGGACGACGACCTGCTCGCCGTCGACCAGCGGTCGGGCGAGGTTCACCTGGGCGACGTCGGCTCCACCGCGCACACCGCCGGCCGCCTCGATCGCCTGCTCGACCCGCGCCCCGGCCGGCAGGCGCTGCACCCCCGGGTGCCGGACCCGGCCGACGACGTCGACCACCACGACCGGCCCGCCCGTCGCGCTGGCGGCCGCGGCACCCCCGCCCCCTGGCGAGGGCGGCACGGTCGGCGTGGGGGGACCCGCGGTCGAGACTGCACCGGTGTCCGTGGCGGCCGGCCCGCCCCCCGACCCCGACGTGCCTGTCGAGCCCGCCGGGGCGGCGGTCACCTGCACGACCGGTGCCAGGGGCACCGGCCGCGCGGCCCGGCGATCGAGCGCCACTCTGACGCCCAGCACCGACAGCACCACGGCGGCCACGACGAGCAGGCCGAGCACGGTGCGCGGTGAGACCCCGGTGCGGGCCGCCGTCAGCTGCAGGGCGTCGTGCCACCGACGACGCGGCACGACGGCGGCCGGGTCGAGCAGGGGGCGGCTGCCGGCCGGGCCGCGGCGGTGCGAGCCGGGGTCGGTGTCGAAGACGTCGTCGCGATGCATGGCGGGGACGCTAGGCAGCCGGCAGCCCCACCCGCGATGACGCTCGACGGGCTGTGGACCGAGGGGCGCGTCCACAGCGGCGGGCTGTGGACGGACGACCTCGTCCACAGCGGCGCGGCGCGGCCGACCTGCCCGTCCACCACGGCACGAGGGTGGGGCCCGTGCCCGTGGACAGCGGCACGGCGAACCCAGCGCGGGAGGTGCCCGCGGCTCACGGACCCAGAGGTGGCGCAGACCCGTGCAAGAGACCGAGGACGTGCACCGCAGCAGCCCACGCCCGGTGTGCACACGCGTCCTCGTCCTCGTGCGGCAGGTCCTGCGGCGCCGCCGACCTGCTCGACCGGACAGCGGCCGGGGCCCGGCGAGCGCGGTGGCAGGTCCGGCGGACCCGCGGTGGTCAGGAAGCGCGTGCCCTGCGGGCCATCCAGCGCAGCACGAGGTTGCTGCGGTGCCGCCCGAGCACCACGAGCACCAGCGCGATGCCGAAGAGCCGCGACCAGAGGCCGGCGTCCGACCCCGGGGCCGGCGGCACGACGAGCGACACGCCGAGCAGGGTGAGCGCCCCCGCGGACGACGCGCCGCCCATCCAGCGGGTGACCAGCAGCACGACGCCGAACACGACGGCCACCCCGAGCACCCACAACGGAGCCAGCACGAGCAGGACGCCGAGCGTCGTCGCGACCCCCTTGCCGCCGCGCCCGCGCAGGTACGGCGAGGTGACGTGCCCGAGCACCGCGGCGAACCCGACCGCGAAGGCGAGCGGCCGGTCGAGCAGCAGCAACCCGGCGAGGGCGGGCAGCACGCCCTTCACCACGTCGAGCAGCCCGACGGCGACGCCCCAGCGGCGGCCGAGCGCGCGTGCCACGTTGGTCGCGCCGGGGTTGCCAGACCCGACGGCCCGCAGGTCGGCGCCGTACCGCCGGGCCACCAGCGCCGCGGGGCTGACGGCACCGAGCAGGTACGACGCGAGGAGCAGCGTCACCAGCCGGACGACGGTCATCGGACCGGTGCCACCACCAGAGCCACCATGCCGGGGCCGACGTGCACGGCGACCGCCCCGCTCACCTCGACCGTGCGCACCCGGGCACCGGGCAGCCGGTCGGCGAGCAACCCCACCAGCTGCTCGGCCCGCGCAGGGGTGTCGAGGTGCTGCACGGCGACGTCGACGGCATCGGCACCACCCGCTGCCGCAGCCACCTGTCCCGCCAGCTCGGCCAGCCGGGCCAGCGCGCGACCCGTCGTGCGCACCCGCTCCAGCGGCGCGATGATCCCGTCGTCGAGGTGCAGCAGCGGCTTGATGGCCAGCGCCGTGCCGAGCAGGGCCGACGCGGCGCCGATCCGTCCGCCGCGCCGCAGGTGCTCGAGGGTCGTCACGGTGAACCACGCGCGGGTGCGCGCGGCGCGCTGCAGGGCGGCCGCCTCGAGCTGGGCCAGGGCTCCGCCGGCGGCGGCCTCCTGCGCCGAGGTGAGCGCCAGGAACCCGAGTCCCATGCCCATCGACCGCGAGTCCACGACCCGGACGGGCACCGGCGACTCGCGAGCGGCCAGCACGGCGGACTCGTAGGTGCCCGACATCGCCGCCGAGATGTGCAGCGACAGCACGGCGTCGGCGCCCGCGGCGGCTGCGTCCCGGTAGGCGTCGAGCAGCACCTGGGGACTGGGCCGCGACGTCGACACCTGGGTGCGCGACCGCTGCGCGGCCACGACGGAGTGCTGGTCGGCGTCGACGCCGTCGTCGTGCGGGACGCCGCCGAGCACCAGCTGCAGCGGCACGACGCGGACGCCGGCCGATGCAGCCACGTCTGGCGCGAGGCAGCTCGTGGAGTCGGTCACCACGGCGACGGTCACGACCTGACCCTAGGGCGTCGTCGTGCCCGGACGACCCGTCGCTCGCCGCCGTCGGGACGCGCCACCGAGCCGCGCTGCCCCTGCACCGCCGACCCGGACCCGGGTCGCACGGCAGCCGCGCGGGAGGCCGACCACCTCGACCCGAGCCCGACCGACCACCGCGACGGCCTGACCCGAGCCCCGACCCGAAGCGACCGACCACCCGACCGACCACCCAGCCGACCACCCGACGAGGAGCCACCCGTTGCGATCAGCCGCAGCAGCCGCGCTGCCGACCGCTGTCCGTCTCCATCCGCGCCGATCAGGCGGGGACGACGTTCACGAGCCGGGGCGCGCGCACGACGACCGTCCGGACGCCGCGACCGGCGAGCGCGGCGACCACCTTGTCGCTCGCCAGCGCCAGCTCGCGCAGCGTGTCGTCGTCGACGTCGGCGGGCACCTCCAGCCGGTCGCGCACCTTGCCCTGCACCTGCACGACGCAGGTCACCGTGTCGTCGACCAGGTACGCCGGGTCGGCCACCGGGAAGGGCTCGTGCGCCAGGGACCCGCCGTGCCCGAGGCGCTGCCACAGCTCCTCGGCCAGGTGCGGCGCGACGGGCGCGGTCATCAGCACCGTGGCCTCGGCGAGCGACCGCGGCACGGCGGGCAGCTTCGTCAGGTGGTTGTTCAGCTCGATGAGCTTGGCGACCGCGGTGTTGAAGCGCAGCTCGGCGTAGTCGCGGGTGATGCCGTCGATCGCACGGTGCAGCGCCTTCAGGTCGGCCTGCGACGGCGCGACGTCGGTGACCGTGACGGCGCCCGTCTCCTCGTCGACCACGTTGCGCCACAGGCGCTGCAGGAACCGCAGCGACCCGACGACGGCACGCGTCTCCCAGGGGCGGGAGGCGTCGAGCGGCCCCATCGACATCTCGTAGACGCGGAACGTGTCGGCGCCGTACGCGTCGTACATGTCGTCCGGGGTGACGATGTTGTTGAGCGACTTGCCCATCTTGCCGTACTCGCGCACCACGGTCTGGCCCTGCCAGGTCCACGTGCCGTCCGGGCCCTCCTCGACCTCGGCGGCCGGCACGGTCTGCCCGCGGTCGTCCCGGTAGGCGTACGCCTGCACGTACCCCTGGTTGAACAGCCGGCGGAACGGCTCGTCGCTGCTGACCTCGCCCAGGTCGAACAGCACCTTGTGCCAGAAGCGCGCGTACAGCAGGTGCAGCACGGCGTGCTCGACGCCACCGACGTACAGGTCGACGCCACCGGTGTCGGGGCCGCCGTTCGGCGCGGTGCCGCGCGGACCCATCCAGTAGGCCTCGTTCTCGCGGTCGACGAACGCGTCCTGGTTCGCCGGGTCGAGGTAGCGCAGCTCGTACCAGCAGGACCCGGCCCACTGCGGCATGACGTTCAGCTCGCGGCGGTAGGTGCGCGGACCGTCGCCGAGGTCGAGCTCGACGTCGACCCAGTCGGTGGCGCGAGCCAGCGGCGGCACCGGCTCGGAGGTGACGTCGTCGGGGTCGAGCTGCTGCGGGCTGTAGTCGTCGACCTCCGGCAGGGTGACCGGCAGCATCGACTCGGGCAGGGCGACGGGCGCACCGTCCTCGTCGTAGACCACGGGGAACGGCTCACCCCAGTAGCGCTGCCGGCTGAACAGCCAGTCGCGCAGCCGGTAGGTGACGGTGCCCTCGCCAGAACCCTTGCGCTGCAACCACTCCACGATGGTGCGCTTCGCCTCGGCGACCGGCAGCCCGTCGAGCGACACCTCGTCGTTCGACGAGTTCACCGCAGGCCCGTCACCGGTGAAGGCGTCGCCCTCCCAGCCCTCGGGTGGCTGCACGGTGCGGACGATCGGCAGGTCGTACTTCGCGGCGAACTCCCAGTCGCGCTCGTCCTGGGCGGGCACCGCCATGATCGCGCCGGTGCCGTAGCCGGTCAGCACGTAGTCGGCCACGAAGACCGGCACCTGGGCCTCGTTCACCGGGTTCACCGCGAACGAACCGGTGAAGACGCCGGTCTTCTCGCGACCCTCGGCCTGGCGCTCCAGGTCGCTCTTGGCCGCGGCCTGCGCGCGGTACGCGGCCACCGCCTCGCGCGGCGTCGCGGCACCACCGGTCCAGGCGTCGCGGGTGCCGTCGGGCCAGGCAGCCGGCACGAGGTCGTCGACCAGCGGGTGCTCGGGCGCGACCACGACGAAGGTGGCGCCGAACAGGGTGTCGGGCCGGGTCGTGAACACCTCGATGCCGGTGTCACCGCCCGCCACCCCGAACCGCACGCGAGCACCCTCGCTGCGCCCGATCCAGTTGCGTTGCATGAGCTTCACGGCCTCGGGCCAGTCCAGCCGGTCGAGGTCGTCGACCAGCCGGTCGCCGTAGGCGGTGATGCGCATCATCCACTGCCGCATGCTGCGCTTGAACACCGGGAAGTTGCCGATGTCGCTGCGGCCGTCGGCGGTGACCTCCTCGTTGGCCAGCACCGTGCCCAGGCCGGGACACCAGTTGACGGGCGCCTCGGCGACGTACGCCAGGCGGCGGGAGTCGACGAGCTCGCGCTGCTCGCGGCGGCTCAGCTCGGCCCAGGGGGTACCGCCCGGCGGGGTGCGCTCACCCGACTCGTACTGACGCACCAGCTCGTCGACGTGCCGAGCCCTGCCCCGGCCGCCGTCGGCCTCGGCGTCGAACCAGCTGTTGTAGACCTTCAGGAACACCCACTGGGTCCAGCGGTAGAAGTCCACGTCGGTGGTGGCCGGCGAGCGCCGCGGGTCGTGCGCCAGCCCCAGCCGCCGCAGCTGGCGCCGCATGTTCACGATGTTGTCCTCGGTGGTCTTCCGCGGGTGCTGGCCGGTGCGGACGGCGTACTGCTCCGCCGGCAGGCCGAACGCGTCGTACCCCAGCGCGTGCAGCACGTTGCGGCCCTGCATCCGCTGGAAGCGACCGTAGACGTCGGTCGCGATGTACCCCAGCGGGTGCCCGACGTGCAGCCCCTTGCCCGAGGGGTACGGGAACATGTCGAGGATGTAGAGCTTCTCGCGGCCGGCGACGCCCTCGGGGTCGGCCCACGGTCCGGCCGGGTTCGGGGCGACGAAGGTGCCCTCGGACTCCCAGCGGTCCTGCCACTGCTGCTCGACGCGGGCGGCCAGCGCGGCCGTGTAGCGGTGCGCCGGCTGGTCGGTGACGCTCTGGGGGCTCTGCTCGGTGGTGCTCATCGTCGTCCTGTCCTCTGGGGCGGCCTCGTGGGCCTCGCTGCGACCGGGCCGAACGCACGAAGACCCCTCACGCAGGAGGGGTCTGCCGCGCTGACGGCGGATCGGCGCCCGGGGGGCCGTGCCGCTGGTTCGGTCAGCGCGGCCGGCGAAGGAGCAGGACGGCTCGCACGCGTCGAGGATAGCGCAGCGCCCGTCGCGAGCAGCCGGTGGCGCCGGCCGCAGAGCCTGCGGTCAGACCTGCTCGGGCCAACCGCCGGCACGCCGGGAGTCGGGCGGCCGGGGGCTGGGGTCGTGCCGCACCGGCTGGTACGCGGGGGCGGAGGCCTCGCGGCGCAGGGTGCGCCGCACGTGCATCTCGCGGTCGGCGACGCGCAGCAGCGAGTCGACGTCGCCCTCGTCCCACGGCTCGAGCACGGCGCCGCCGGCACTGATCCGGGCCTGCCAGATGGAGCGGTCGACGGTGGTGGTCTCGACGCAGCGGGCGCGCACGCGACGCTCGATCTCCAGCGGCGCCAGCCCGGTGCCGGGCCCGAGCACCACGAACTCGTCGTCGCCCCAGCGGGCCACGGCGTCGGTGGCGCGGGTCGAGCGGGTGATGGCCTCGGCGACCGTCAGCAGCACCTCGTCGCCCGCCTCGTGGCCCAGCTCCGTGTTCACCCGAGCCAGCCCGTCGACGTCGACGAACACGCAGTAGACGGCGTCACCGCGGCGGCGCGCCGACTCGAGGATCTGCCCCGCGAGCATGGCCAGGCCCTTGCGGTTCGCCAGCCCGGTCAGCGGGTCGTGCACCGAGGCGACCTCGGCGAACGAGCGGACGTCGGCGTTCTCGGCGAGGAGGCGGTCGTGCCGCTGCCGGGCGACGACGCTCGACAGCGCGGCCACGGCGAGCGTGGCGAGCAGCATCCCCCAGGTCAGCAGCTCGGACGCCGTCCAGGTGTGCCCGTCGACGACCAGGAGCACCGGCGCCACCAGCCAGACGGCACCGACCACGCCGAGTCCGACGTGCAGCCAGAGCCGGCGCACCGAGCCGACCGCCGACGCGGCGCACGCCGCGACGAGCACGGCGGTCCAGCCCGGCTGACGGGTGAGCGCGAGCGCCACCGCGCCGGTCAGGGCGAGCGCCAGGGCCAGCGCGTCGAAGCGGCTGGGCCGCTCCGAGCGGACGTCGGACGGCGTGGCGGGGGCTGTCACCCGAGCGGTGTCGTCACGTCGGACCCGTGTCTTGACCCCTGCACCCCGATCGGGCGAGCGATGCCCTCAGCGCCGGCTGATCTGCGCGGACAGCTCGCGCACGTGCTCGACGAAGGCCGGCCGGGTGACCGACCAGCGCTGCGCCTCGGTCTCGGCGGCCAGCACCTCCGCGTGCGACGTCGCCTCGCCGGCCGCGCGCAGGGTGGCGAGCACCCGCCGGGCGAGGGCGGGCTCGACGTCGTCCAGCCGCGCACCGAGCGCGATCGCCGTCTCGAGCAGGTCGCCCGGCTCGGTCACCTGCGCGACGAGGCCGTGCTGCAGGGCCTGCTGGGCGTCCCAGCGCTCCCCCAGCAGCACCGCGAGCACCGCCTGCTGGTGGCCGACGGCCCGCTCGAGCAGCCACGTGTGGCCCCCGCCGGGGTGCAGCCGCAGCCGGGTGAACCGGGTGTCGAAGCGGGCGGCCGTGGAGGCGATGCGCACGTCGCACGCGAGCGCCAGGTTCATGCCGGCACCGACCGCGGGCCCGTTGACCGCGGCGATCGTGAGCAACGGCGTGCGGAGCACCCGCAGGAAGCCTTCGTACACGTGCTGCACCGCCGAGAAGTCACCCTCGGCGGAGCGCTCGAGCGTGCTCAGCTCGGCGCCGGCGCAGAAGGCGCTGCCGGCCCCGGTGACGACCAGCGCGCGCACCCCGCCGTCGTCCTCGAGACGCTGGACGGCGTCCGCGACCGCGTCGACCGCGGCGGCGGACAGCACGTTGCGGCGGTCGGGGTCGTCGAGCACGAGGACGCCGACGCCGCCCACCTGCTCCACACGCACGGGCTGCTGGGTCACGCGCGGCAACGTACCCCGCCCTCGCGCGGCCGGCGGCCACGCGCGGCGGTCGAGCAGGCGGTCGATCGTCGGAGGCGTCAGTCCCAGACGTCCGGCAGCCGTCCTTCCGCCCACGGCGAGGTCGACGGCCCGACCAGGCCGGGGTGGGTCCAGGCCGCGAGCTCGACCTGCAGACCGTCGGGGCCGGTCACCCGGGCGCGCCGCACGAACGGCCGCTCCTCGCACGGGCAGGTCAGCCGTGCCCCGGCGGCCAGCGCATCGTGCACGGCCAGGTCGAGCTCGTCGGCGCTCGGCAGCTGGAGCACCAGGTCGGCACCGGCGAGGCAGGCGGTGTCGTGCGCCGGGCCGCCGACCACGTGCAGGTCGCCGAGCAGCACGAGCGTCAGCGCGCCGTGGGTGACCCGGCGCTCGACCCGGCGCCCGGTGGTGGCGACGAGCAGCGCGGCGGTGGCGTCGGCGTCTGACACGACGAGTCGGGTGCTGGTGGCGCGCACGGGGCTCCCTCCCGCCGGGCCGCGGCGCCCGGCGTGCCGCCACCCTGCCGCACCGGGCGCCGCCCGCGCAGCCCCTTCGCCGTACCGTTCGCGGGATGACGGTGCTGCGCTCGGTGTCGCTGTCCGTGCTCGCGGCGGTCGCCGAGATCGGCGGCGCGTGGCTGGTGTGGCAGGGGGTCCGCGAGCACCGTGGCCTGCTCTGGGTGGGCGCGGGCGTCGCCGCCCTGGGCGCGTACGGCTTCGTCGCCACGCTGCAACCCGACGCGCCGTTCGGCCGGGTGCTGGCGGCGTACGGCGGGGTGTTCGTCGCGGGGTCGCTCGTCTGGGCGATGGTCGCCGACGGCTTCCGCCCCGACCGCTTCGACCTGGCTGGGGCGCTGGTCTGCCTGGTCGGCGTCGGGCTGATCATGGACGCACCCCGCTCGACCTGACGCGTTCCGCTGCGGCCGGCCGCCGGGTCGCGCGACGATCGCGCGGTGGCCACCGACACCGTCTCGGCACCCGCACGCGGCCGACTGGTCGTCGTGGCGCGCCTGGGCGCCGCCTCCCTGCTGCTCGCCGGGCTGGCCGCGCTGGCGGCGGTGGAGCCGGGTGGCTGGGTGCTGCTCGACCGGCTGCTCGTCGCCCCCAGGTGGTACGCGGCGGCCGCGGGCGCCGCGGCCCTCGCGGCCTGCTGGACGGCGAGCGCCGGGCACCGCGGCCAGCAGGCGGTGCGGGTGCTCGTCGGCCTCGCGGCGGGCGGCCTCGCGCTGGCGCTGGCGTTCGACCTGCTGCTGGGGCAGTACGGCTCGCGCGGCGACGAGGTGGCGTCGGTGCGGGCACCGGGGGGAAGGCTCCAGGTGCGGGTCTGGGAGGGGAACCTCGGCATCGACACCGTCTGGCGGCTGCGCACCGAGACGACGGACGGCGTCAGGTCGTGGGACGCCGGGTGCCTGAACGCCGACGCCTTCGAGAACGCCTTGCGCGGGGTCGAGTGGCGCGACGGCCACACCCTGGAGGTCACGACGGACGACGGCCGGGTGCTGACCGTGCCGGTCGACGCCCGCACCGGTCGGCCGGCGCGACGGGTCGAGGTCGGGTTCTGCTGAGCGCAGCCGGGGTCCGCCGGTCCCCGGATCGACGGGTCTCTCGCGCAGCCGCGGCGGCGGGCGCAGGCTGGTCGGGCGAGCGGCGCACGGCCGCGCGCAGAGAGGCACACATGGCATCGCACGACCTGCCCGGCGGCACCTACCGCGTGGGCGACCTCGAGCTGCACCGCGTCGGCTACGGGGCGATGCAGCTGGCCGGCCCCGGCGTGTTCGGCCCCCCGGCCGACCGCGACGCCGCCGTCGCCGTGCTGCGCGAGGCGGTCGAGCTCGGCATCGACCACGTCGACACCAGCGACTTCTACGGACCGCACGTCACGAACGAGATCATCCGCGAGGCGCTGGCTCCCTACCCCGAGCACCTGCACCTGGTGACGAAGGTCGGTGCCCGGCGCGACGCGCAGGGCGGCTGGCCGCACGCCCGCACCCCCGACGAGCTGCGCAGCGCGGTCCACGACAACCTGCGCAACCTGGGGCTCGAGCGGCTCGACGTCGTGAACCTGCGGATGGGCGCCGTCGACGGTCCCGAGCCGGGCAGCATCGCGCCGCAGGTCGAGGCGCTCGCCGAGCTGCAGCAGCAGGGCCTGATCCGGCACCTGGGCCTGAGCACGGTCGACGCCGAGCAGCTCGCCGAGGCCCAGGCCATCGCGCCGATCGTGTGCGTGCAGAACATGTACAACATCGCGCAACGGTCCGACGACGCGCTGGTCGACCTCACCGCCGCCCAGGGCATCGCCTACGTGCCGTACTTCCCGCTGGGTGGCTTCTCGCCGCTGCAGTCGGAGGCCCTGCACGCCGTCGCCGCCCGGCTCGAGGCGACCCCCATGTCGGTCGCCCTCGCCTGGCTGCTGCAGCGCTCCCCCAACATCCTGCTCATCCCGGGCACGTCGTCCGTCGCGCACCTGCGCGAGAACGTCGCCGGCGCCGGCCTCGCGCTGCCGGCCGACGCCGTCGCCGAGCTCGACGCCATCGGCGCCTGAGGTCCGTCGTCCCGACGCGCGGGCAGAACCCGCCGCCGAGCCCCCAGGTGGGGGTGAGCCTGCGCTTCTGCCCGCGCGCCGGGACGCACCTGCCCTACCGTGCGGTCGTGGCCGACGACAGGGACGCCGGCGAGGCTCCAGTGGGGGTGGACGGCTGATGCACGTGCCCGATCTGCACTGGCTGGTCCAGCGGCCCCGGCTCACCGCCGTGACGTGGGTGCTCCACGCGGTGGTCGACGTGACGACCATCCTCACGATGCTGGAGCTGCGGCACCACCACCTCCGCTGGTTCCAGTGGGTCGCGTACGCCCTCGTCGTCGCGGTGGTGGTCACCGCCTTCCAGTGGTGGGAGACGCATCGCCCGCTCCCCCCGGCACCTGGCCGGACGTCGCGCGCCGAGGGGTCGGGCCGGTGAGCGAGCGGGTCACGCGGTTCGCGACGCACCCGCCGCCCGCGCTGCGGCTGCTGGCGGTGCCGCTGCTGGCCCTGATGGTCTGGTCCCTGGCCGAGCACCGCGGCCTCGGTCACGGCCTGCTGGCCGCGGCGGTCTACGGCCCGGTCCTGATCCCCTTCGCGGTGGCGCCCGTTCGCGTGAGCGCGTGGAGCCGGCGGCACCCGCACCTCGACGGCGCGGTGCTCGGCCCGCTGGTGCTGGGCGCCGTGGCGTTCCTGACGCACCAGCCGATCTGGGTGGCGGTGCTCGCCGGCGTGGTGGGCAGCGGCCTGGGGGTCGCGCTCGGCGAGCGGCGTCGACGCCGGGTCGGGCGGTGAGCGATGAGCGGCCCGCGTCGGGCACCGGCGCGCCGCGGCCGGGGCACGGGCGCTCGTGGTGGGCGTCGACGCGACCGCGGACCCTGCTGGTGCTCGGCGTGCTCGGCGCCGTGCTCGCGGTGGTGCAGCTCGCGCTGGGCGCGGCCCGCGGCCACCGGCTGAACGCACTGAGCGGCCTCTTCTGGCTCGCGTGGAGCGCCTACCACCTGCGGGCCTGGCGTCGGCGCCGTCGCGACGACGTGCGGCGATCGTCCGGGCGGGGTTGACGGACGGCAAGGGCGACGACAGACTGATCCGGACAACAACAATCCGCTTTCAGGAGTCGCCTGTGTCCGCACCCTCGTCCCGACCGCCCGCGACCGACTCGGTCCCCCGACCCCGCGACGTCCAGGACGTCGACGTGGTGGTGGTCGGGGCCGGCCCGACGGGGGCGACGGTGGCCGGCGACCTGGCGCGGATGGGCCGGTCGGTGGTGGTGCTCGACAAGTGGCCCGCGGTGAACCCGGCCAGCCGCGCGTTCGCCACGCAGCCGCGCACGCTCGAGCTGCTCGACAGCCGGGGCGTCGCCGAACCGCTGCTGGCGCGGGCCGGGCGGGCCGAGACCGTGCACCTGTTCGCCGACCGCCCGCTGCGGCTCAGCGAGCTGCCCACCCGCTTCCCCTTCGTCATGGTGCTGCCGCAGGCCGAGGTCGACCAGGCGCTCGAGGACCGCGCGCGCGCCGAGGGTGCGCAGGTGCTGCGCGGCCACGAGGTCGTCGCGCTGCACCAGGACGACGCGTGGGTGACGGTGACGGCTCGGCCGCGCGACGACGACGACCCGGCGCACGCCCGCACCGTCCGGGCGCGGTACGTGGTGGGGGCCGACGGCGCGCACAGCACGGTGCGCGAGCTGGTCGGGGCGCAGTTCCCCGGCGAGGAGGTGCTGTCGTCGGTGGTGCTCGCCGACGTCCGGCTGTCCGGGCGCCCGCGCGGCGCCGGGCTGGTGCTGGGCAGCACGCCGTCCCGCTTCGGGTTCCTGGTGCCCTACGGCCGCGGTGACGGCGAGGGGGCCTGGTACCGGGCGATGCTCTGGGACCGCGACCACCAGGTGTCGGACGCCGAGCCGGTCGGCGAGGCGGAGATCGTCGACGGGCTGCGCCAGTCCATGCGCCAGGACCTGGGCGTGCTCGAGGTCGGCTGGCACTCGCGGTTCCACTGCGAGGAGCGGCAGGTGCCGACGTACCGGTACGGGCGGGTGCTGCTGGCCGGCGACGCGGCCCACGTGCACACGCCGATGGGCGGGCAGGGCATGAACACCGGCGTGCAGGACGCCGTCAACCTGGCCTGGAAGCTCGACGCCGCCCTGCGCGGCGCGGACGACGAGGTGCTCGACAGCTACCAGGTCGAGCGGCACCCGGTGGGCGCCCACGTCATCGAGGCCTCGGGCAAGATGATGCGCGGCATCACCCTGCGCCCCCGCCTCGCCCGCGCCGTGCGCGACACCGTGTTCGGCGTGCTGATGCGGCTGCCCCGCACGCGTGGCGGCATGGCGGCGAACTTCGGCGGCCTGACGATCCGCTACCCGGCCGGCCCTGGCGACCACGAGCTGGTCGGCACCCGCGCGTCGTCGGTGCCGCTCGACGGCACGACGGTCGAGCAGGCGCAGCGGTACCTCGGCTTCCTGCTCGTGCACGCCCGGGACGACGCGGCAGCCGGCGACGCCCGGGTCGGCCACGACGTCGCCGACCTGGCGCACGCGCGGCGCACCGACGCGGGGCCGGCCCTGCTGGTGCGCCCGGACGGGTACGTCGCGTGGGCGGGCGACGACGACGGCTGGCTGGCCGTGCTGGCTCGTTGGGGCGGCACCCGCGAGCAGGCGCCGGCCGCGGTCGCCGCACGGTGACGGTGCCGGCGGGACCGCCCCGGGTGCGCCGCGACGTCGCACGCAACCGCGAGCTGCTGCTCGGCGCCGCCGACACCCTGCTGGCCGAGCGCGGCCTGCGGTTCACGCTGCACGACCTGGCCGCGGCGTCCGGGCTGGGCGTGGCCACGGTCTACCGGCACGTGACCGACCGCGACGAGCTGCTCGCCGCCCTGGTGCGACGCCGGTTCGAGACGATGCGCGACCTGCTGACCGGTGCCGAGCAGCACGCCGACCCGGTCGAGGCGCTGCGGCAGGGCGTGCTCGCGGTGTGCCGCTTCCACGCCAGTGACCGCGCTGCCCGCGAGGCGCTGCTGTCGGACGCCGCCCGCGACCGCGAGCTCGCGGAGCAGACCCTGCGCCCGGTGGCCCAGCGGCTCGTGCAGCGCGCGCTCGAGAGCGGCCGGGTGCGACCCGACGTCCGCGAGAGCGACCTGCCGATGCTGTTCCTCGCGGCGGGGGCGCTGGCCTCGGCCACCGTCCCCGTCCGCGAGGACCTGTGGCAGCGCTACGTCGACGCGCTGCTCGATGGCCTGCTGCTGCACGACGCCGACCGCCGCGGCGGGCAGGTGCCGGCGCCCAGCCCGGTCGAGCTGCGCGCGGTGCTCGACGGCATCCGGCGGGCCCGCTGACCGGCGGCGGTCAGGCGGCGAGGAACCGCTCGTAGAACGCGCGGGGGTCCTCGGCCAGCGACGCCTTCACCAAGGCGCTCCAGTCGTCGACCACGACCTCGAGGTCGCCGGCCTCGACGGCGTCGAGGGTGCGACGAGCCACCTCCGCCGGGTCGGTCTTCGGCCCGTCGATGCCGCTGGCCATGTCGGTGTCCGCCAGGCCGAGGTGCACCGACGTGACCCGGGTGCCCTGGCCTGCGAGCTCGAGCCGAAGGGCGTTGCTCATGGCCCAGTTCGCGGCCTTCGAGACGGCGTACGCACCGGCACCCGGCGCGGCGAACCACGACAGCGCCGAGGCCACGTTGACGACCGCGCCGCCGCCGTTCGCCCGCAGCACCGGCGCGAAGGCCCGCACCATCTCCAGCGTCCCCCAGAAGTTCACGTCCAGGGCGGCCCGGACGCCGTCGAGGTCGCCCAGCAGCTCGGCGCCGGTCGAGATGCCGGCGTTGTTCACCAGCAGGTCGACGTCGCCGGCCAGCTCGGCGGCCGCGCGGACGGCGGCGGGGTCGGTGACGTCGAGCGCGACCGGCGTGGCGCCGGGCAGGTCGAGCGTCTCGGGACGGCGGGCGGCGGCGTAGACGGTGGCGCCCCGCTCGAGCAGCTGGCTGGCGAGGTGGCGGCCGATGCCGCGGTTGGCTCCGGTGACGAGTGCGGTGGTCATGCGGCTACGCTAAGACCTCACGCTGACGTCAGGTGCAAGTCCTGTGGCGAGCGACACGGAGGACGCATGCGGATCGGGCAGGTCGCCGAGCAGGCCGGGGTCAGCGTGCGCGCGCTGCGCTACTACGAGGAGCAGGGTCTGCTGGCCGCCGAGCGCACCGCCGGCGGGCAGCGCGACTACCCGCCGTCCGCCGTCGACCGGGTGCGGTTCATCCAGAACCTCTACGCCGCCGGGCTGAGCAGCCGGGCCGTGCTGCGCATCCTGCCCTGCATGGAGCACGGGGTGCTCACCGACGAGATGCACGAGCGGCTGCTCGCCGAGCGCGCGCGGGTCGAGACGCAGCTGGCCGAGCTGACCGAGACCCGCGACAAGCTCGACGAGGTCATCCGGCTGGGTCAGGCGCACCGCGCTGCGACCGGCGGGCACGACGACGTCGCAGGCTGCGCGCTCACGGGCTGACCCGGTTCGCTGACGGCCGGGTCACGAGGCGCCGGCCCGCGCCGCCAGGTGCCGGTCGACCAGGTCGCGGTTTGCCAGCAGGTCTGACGCCGCACCGGACCAGACCACGCGGCCCGAGCCGAGCACCACCACGCGGTCGGCGAGGCCGGTGACGAACGCCAGGTCCTGCTCGGCGAGCAGCACCCCGACCTCGAACACCTGCGGCAGCCGGGCGATGGCCAGCTCCAGCTGCTCCACGACGAGCGGCGCGAGACCCTCCGTCGGTTCGTCGAGCAGCAGGAAGTCGGGGGCCGTCATGAGCGCGCGGGCGATGCTGACCGCCTGCTGCTCGCCGCCGCTCAGCGCGTAGCCCGCACGACCGAGCAGCCCCTCGACGAGCGGGAGGTGCGCGACCACCCGGTCGAGCTGGTCGGCGGGCGCCTGCTTCGTGCGCGCCAGCTCGAGGTTCTCGCGCACGCTGAGGGCGGTGAAGACCCGACGGTCGTCCGGCACCCAGGCCACGCCGAGCCGGCAGATCCGGTACGTCGACAGGCCCCGCACCTCGCGGTCGCCGACGCGCACGCTGCCGCTGACGGTCACGCCGGGCTCGGCCACGACCGACTTCAGCAGCGTCGACTTGCCGGCGCCGTTGCGCCCGAGCAGGCCCACCGTCTCGCCGCGCCGCAGCTCGAGGTCGACGTCGGTGAGCGCCCGCGCCAGTCCGTACGACGCCGTCAGGCCACTGATCCGCAGGGTCGTCACGCCCGCTCCCCCGTCCGGCTGCCACCGAGGTAGATCTCCCGCGTCTGCGGCGCGTCGCGCACGACCTCGGGCCGGTCGTCGAGCACGACCCGTCCGCCGGCCATCAGCACCACGCGGTCGGCCAGGGCGAACACGACGTCCATGTCGTGCGCGGTGACGACGACGGCCAGCTCGGGCCGCTCGCGCCGCAGGTCGCGCAGGATGCCGATGGTGCGCGGCAGGTCCTCGGGCGCCATGCCCGCGGTCGGCTCGTCGAGCAGCAGCAGGCGGGGCCGCTGCACGGTCGCCATCGCGATCTCCAGGTTCTTCCGGTCGCCCTGCGAGAGCGCCGCACCGGTGGTGGTGCGCCGTCCCTGCAGGCCGGCCGCGGTCAGGGCCTCGTCGACCGCGTCGTCCGGCCGGCTCGGGCCGGCCCAGAACCGGCGGTGCCTCCCGGCCGCCGCGTCGCACGCGAGCACGACGTTGCGCTCGACCGACATCGTCGGGAAGCAGCGCGCGACCTGGAACGTGCGGGCCACCCCGCTGCGGGCCAGCCGCCGCGCGCCGGCGCGGGTGACGTCCTGACCGAAGAGGTGCACCGAGCCGGCGTCCGGCGTCTGCTCCCCGGCCATCACCGAGAACAGCGTGGTCTTGCCGGCGCCGTTGGGCCCGATGAGGGCGACGGTCTCGCCGGCGTCGACCGTGAGCGACACACCCTGGACGACGGGCGGCCCGCCGTAGTGCTTGTCGATCCCGCGCAGCTCCAGGACGCTCACGACGACCTCCGGCGCCGGACCAGGGCGGTGACGGGCTCGGCGAGGCCGAGCAGGCCCCGCGGCAGCACCACCACGACGACCAGCAGGATGAGCCCGAGGACCAGCGAGTGGTGGGTGGTCTCCCCGAACAGCCGGTCGTCGAGCAGCACGAACACGATCGCCCCGACGGCCGCCCCCCAGAAGCGGTGCAGCCCGCCGAGCAGCAGCATGACGATGATCTGCCCGCTGAACGTGAACGTCAGCGTCGTCGGCGTGACGATCCCCTGCTGCTGGGCGAAGAGCACGCCCGCGACCCCGGCCACCGCACCCGAGAGGGTGAAGGCGCTGAGCCGCAGCGCCCGCACCGGCAACCCGATCGCGGCAGCCTTCACCGGGTCGTCGCGGACGGCGTTGAGCCCCGCGCCGTAGGGCGAGAGCTGCACGCGCCGCAGCACGCCGAGCAGCACCGCCACGACGACGACCGTGTACCACCACAGGTGCTGGCCGTCGGTCAGGTCGCGACCGGCGAGCGTGCCGGCCGGGATGCCGTAGACGCCGTTGTCGCCCTGCAGCAGATCGAGCTTGAACGTCAGCAGGTACGCGACCTGGCCGACCACGAGCGTCAGCAAGGCGAACTCCACCCCGACGATGCGCGCGCCCAGCGCGCCGACGGCCACCGCGGCGGCGGCTGCCACCACCGTGCCCGCCAGCACGACGAGCAGCGGCGAGAGGTCGTGGTCCTTCAGCAGCCCGGCCGCGTAGGCACCGGCCCCGAAGAAGGCGGCGTGGCCGAAGCTGTAGACGCCGCTCCACCCGAGCAGCACGCCGAGGCTCGCCGTCAGCAGCGCGTACACGACCCCGAGGGTGAGCACGAACTGCAGGCTCTGGTCGACGAGCAGGTGGATCAGCGAGAGGACCACCGCGAAGACCAGCGGCTCGAGCAGCGCGCGACGGCCGCTGCGCACCGGCTGGACCGTGCGCCGCACCGGCGGCGCCGCCGCCGTCCGGACGCTCTTGAGCAGGCTCATCGGCTCAGGCCCTCCGTGTGCGGGCGTCGCCCAGCAGCCCCTGGGGCCGCACCAGCAGCACCACGGCGACCAAAACGTAGAACGTGAAGCCGGTGAGCGCCGGCACCCACGCCACCGCGGCCGTCTCGGCGACGCCGACGAGCAGCGCGGCGACCAGCGAGCCGGCGACCGAGCCGAGACCGCCGACGATGACCACCGCGAAGCACTGCAGGACGAACGCGTTGCCCAGGCTCGGCGAGACCGACACGTTGGGCACCATCAGCCCGCCGGCGAACCCGGCGAGCAGGCTGCCGAGCGCGAAGACCAGCACCAGCACCGCGCGGGCGTCGACGCCGATCGCCTGCGCCATCGTCGCGTCCTGGGCGATGGCGCGCACCGACCGCCCGGTGCGGGTGCGGTGGATGAGCAGCCGCAGCAGCACCGCGACCACGGCTTCCATGCCGACGAGCACGACGTCGTACCGGCTGACCACGGCCCCGAGCAGGTGCACGTCACCGGCCAGCAGGTCGGGCTGGCGCTGCGAGCGGTTCCCGGTGCCCCACACCAGCTCGCTGAGACCCTCGAGCGTCAGCAGCACGGCGTAGGTGCCGAGCAGCATCGTCATGTGGTCGGCGCGGTAGAGGCGCCGCACGACGCCGACCTCGGTCAGCAGACCGACGACGGCCGCGAGCAGGGCCCCGGCGAGCACCGCCAGCACGAACGCGAGCAGCGAGGGCGTGCGACCGCCGAGCAGGCTGGTCGTGAGCAGCGCACCGAGCACGAAGAAGGCCCCGTGCGCGAAGTTCAGCACCCCGATGACGCCGTAGATCAGCGTCAGGCCGCTGGCGACCAGGAAGATCGGGACGCCGTAGGCCACGCCGCCCAGCAGCACCGACACCAGCTGGGCCACGGTCAGCCCTCCGGCTTCACGATCTCGGTCTCGAGGAAGCGGACGTCCTCGGTGGCCTCGGGGTCGCCGACGCTGAGGTTCACGACCACCGGGGTGTCGGCCTGGTGGGTCGTCGCGTCGATGGTCAGCCGGCCCGCCGGCGAGTCGAACTGGACGCCGGGCAGCGCCTTCAGCACCGCCTGGTAGTCGGCGGAGCCGGCCTTCGCGATCGCCGTCGCGTAGGCGTGCACGGCCAGGTAGGCGTCGTACCCCCAGCTCTCCGGCTGCTGCTTCGTCTTGGCGACGAAGTCCTTCACGAACGCGGCGTTGGCCGGGCTGTCGTAGGCCGAGTACGTGTAGTCGTAGGCGTTCCACACCTTCGGCGCGCGCCCACCGAGCGTGCGCGCGACCGGGTAGTAGCCGCCCGGCTGCACGATCACGGCGTACTTCGACGCGAGGGCGAGGTCCTGCGCCTGCTGCAGGAAGCTCGCGGTGCCGGCGCCGTACGTGCCGAGGTAGAGCGCGCTCCGGCTGCGGTCGCCCGCGTCGGCGGCCAGGGCCTGCACGTAGGGCTTGAAGTTCTGCTCGCCCAGCGGCACGAAGGTCTCGCGCTTCGTCGCGAGGGCGACGCCGCTCGACCGCAGCGTCTGCTGGTACAGCTTCCACTCCGTGGTGCCGGTGACGTAGTCGTAGCCGAAGGCGCTGTAGCTGGTGACCTGCGGGTGCTTCTCGGCCACCACGCGGGCGAGGCTGACGACCATCGCCGTGTCGTTGTTGGAGGTGCGGAAGAAGTTCGGGAAGGGCGCCTTGGCGCCCCGCACGCCGGTCAGCCCGTCGTTGGCGCACCCCGTGGCGACCATGACGACCTTCAGGCGCGGCAGCTGCGGCGCCGTGGCCAGGCAGTTCGCGCTCGACAGCAGGCCGAGCTGCAGCTGCACGCCGTCGGCGGCGTACCTGCGGATCGCCGCGGCCGCGGTGGCGGAGGACGCGCCCTCGTCGGCGCTCTCGAGGGTCAGCTGCTTGCCGAGGACGCCGCCGGCGGCGTTGATCTGGTCGACGGCGACCTGCGCACCGGCGACCTGGTTCGTGCCGATCTGGGACTGTGCCCCGCTGATCGGCCCGATGAGGCCGAGCCTGATGGTCTTCGCCTCGGCACCCGCCCCCGATCCCCCGGACCCTCCGCAGGCGGCCAGCGCGACGGCGGCGGCGCTCAGCCCCGCCGCCAGCGCGACGGCCTCGAACGACCTCTTCCTCATGACGTTCCCCTTCTGAGCCGGACGACGGGGCGCGCGTCCGCCGGCGCGGTCCGCGGCCGGAGCGCACACGGAGGACATTGGTTGACAAGTGTTCACAAGTCAACTCGGACGCGTCGCGCGTCCTTGTCCGGCGTCAACCCGTCGCCGCGACGTGCGGCTGGAAGGGCCCTACCGAGTGCGGCGGGGCAGGCCGTCGACCGCGGCCTGCGCGATCCCGAGCAGCACGGCCTCGTCGGTGCCGGCCTCGCCGAGCGCCTCGATGCCCCGGTGCACGGCGAGCAGCAGACCCGCGAGCCGCTCGACGTCGGCGTCGGCGTCGAGGTCGCCGCTGCGCCGGGCGGCCGCCAGGTCACGTGCCAGCGCCGCCCGGAGCCCCTCGAACGCGGTGCGCGACCTGGCCGACACCACGTCGTCCCGCTCGGCCAGCTCGGCGGCACCCTTGGCCAGCAGGCAGGCGCGGTGGCCGGGCTCGGCGCTGGTGCGGGCGTGGTCGAGCAGGAAGGCGGTCAGCCGCGGCAGGGCCTGGTCGTCGTCGCCGCCGAGCTGCTCGACCGCCGACCCCACGGCCGCCGTGCAGTAGTCGTCGAACACCCGGTGGAACAGCTCGCGCTTGCCACCGAACGCGCCGTACAGGCTGCCCTTGCCCAGGCCGGTGGCCGCGGCGATGGTCTCCATGCTGGTGCCGGCGTACCCGGTCGCCCAGAACTGCTCGCGCGCGGTGCGCAGCACGCCGTCCTCGTCGAACTGCCTGGGTCTGCCCACCCGCTGATGCTAGGCGTTCTTGACCGCTCCGTCCACAACGATCTACGTTGTGGACGCCTCGTTCCAGAACGGGGCTCCGACGAGAGAGAGCGAGCAGCACGATGAGCGGGATCCTGGACGGCAAGGTGGCCGTGGTCACCGGCGGCACGAGCGGGATCGGGCTGGCGATCGCCCGCCGGTTCGCGGCGGAGGGCGCACGGGTGGTCGTCACCGGACGCCGGCAGGCGCAGGTCGACGAGGCGGCCGCGGAGCTCGGGCCGCAGGCGGTCGGGGTGCGGGCCGACGTCGGCGACCTGGCCGACCTCGACGCCCTGTACGAGGTCGTCGCCGAGCGGGCCGGGCGCATCGACGTCCTGGTCGCGAACGCCGGCGGCGCCGAGCGCGCCGTGCTGGGCGAGATCACCGAGGAGCAGTTCGACGCCACCTTCGCCGCGAACGTGAAGGGCGTGCTGTTCGGCGTGCAGAAGGCGATGCCGCTGCTCGTGCCGGGCGCGTCGGTGATCCTCATGGGCTCGACGGCGTCCGTCCGGCCCGACCAGGGGCTGGAGGTCTACGGCGCGACCAAGGCCGCGGTGCGCAACCTCGCCCGCAGCTGGACGCTGAACGCCCGGGCCAACGGGTTCCGGGTCAACGTGCTGAGCCCCGGCCCGACCCGCACCCCCGGCCTGCTCGGCATCGTCCCCGAGGACCAGCAGGAGGGGTTCGCGCAGGCGCTGGGCGACGCGCTGCCGGCCGGCCGCCTCGGCGACCCCGACGAGATCGCGGCGGCGGCGCTGCTGCTGGCCTCGGACGCCTCGGCCTTCGTCAACGGCGCCGAGTGGTTCGTCGACGGTGGTCGCACCAGCGTCTGACGAGCGCCCCGGACGTGGAAAGAGCCGCTCCGCAGCGTGGCGGAACGGCTCTGACCTCGGGTGGAGCTGAGGGGATTCGAACCCCTGACCCCTTGCATGCCATGCAAGTGCGCTACCAGCTGCGCCACAGCCCCGAGCTCCCCTGGAGGAGCGTGGCGATACTACCCGGTCGTCGGGCCCGAGGTCCAAACCGGGGTCAGCTCTCGTCGCCGATCACGTCGCCGGGGAGCGTGCCGGCGTTGTGCTCCTCGAGCGTCCAGCGGTCGCGGTACTCCTGGACGATGCTCCAGTGGCAGTTGCCGAGACCGGTCAGCACCGGCCAGTGCTCGCGCGGGACGCCGAGGAGGGTCTGCAGGCCGCTGGTGATGGCGCCCCCGTGCGAGACGACGACGAGCAGCGCGCCCTCGGGCAGGGCGCGAGCGTGCTCGTCGACGGCCTCGGCCACCCGGGCCCCGACCTCGTGGCGCAGCTCGCCGTCGCCGCCGGGACGCACGTCGTGACCCGAGCGCCAGGCCGCGCGCTCGGCGCCGTACCGCCCGTCGATCTCCTGCATGGTCATGCCCTGCCAGCTGCCGGCGTACGTCTCGCGCAGCCGCTCGTCCTTCGTGACGGGCAGGCCGGTGCGGGCGCCGAGGGCCGCTGCGGTGTCCCAGGCGCGGCACAGGTCGGAGGCGACGACGGCGTGCGGGTGCAGCTTCACCAGACGCTTCGCCGCGCGGGCCGCCTGGGCGCGCCCGGTCTCGTCGAGGCCGATGTCCTCCTGCCCCTGGAACCGCCCCGCCGCGTTCCACGCCGTCTGGCCGTGCCGCAGCAGCAGCACCTGACGGCGGGCGCTCACCGGCGGTCCGCCGGCTCGCCGACGCCGGACTCGGGACGACGCCCCCGCGCGTGCTCGGGCAGCTCGATCGACGGGCAGTCCTTCCACAGCCGCTCGAGCGCGTAGTAGGTGCGCTCCTCGTCGTGCTGCACGTGCACCACGACCTCGGCGTAGTCGAGCAGCACCCAGCGGCCCTCGCGCTCGCCCTCGCGGCGCAGCGGCTTGGCGCCGTGGGCGCGCAGCGCCTCCTCGACGGCGTCGACGATGGCGCCGACCTGCCGGTCGTTGGGCGCCGAGGCGACGACGAACGCGTCGGTGATGACCAGCTGGTCGCTGACGTCGATGGCGACGACGTCGGTGGCGAGCTTGTCGGCGGCCGCCTCGGCGGCGGCGAGGACGAGCTCGCGCGCGCGGTCGGACGCGGTCACAGGGACTCCTTGCTGAGGGGGTGAGCAGATCGGGTGCAGCACCCGATCATCCCACGCCCGCTCAGTGCCGCGCGAAGTCCGCGCCCAGCACCACGACGACGTCCGCGACGGTCGGCGCGCTCTCGCTGATCCGCAGCGACGTCCTGGGCAGCCCCAGCGCCGTCGCCACCGCCAGGCCGCGCCGGCGGCTGGCCGAGGTGCCGTCGCCGATGAGCACCTGCGAGGTCTCGACGCCGAAGCCGTCGACGTTGCCGCCACCGACGTAGCGGTACCCGGCCTCGACCAGCTCGCCGCGCGCGCTCTCGCCCAGCCCGGGCGTGCCGACGCCGTTCTGCACCAGCACCTTCAGCCGGCCGCCGGGCGGCACCGGCAGGGCGGCGCCGGGCAGCCGCTGCGCGACCATGGTCGCCGCGGCGGCTTCGTCCAGGCCGTACGCCTCGGTGTCGCCGCCGGTGTCGATCTCGTGCACCGGCAGCACCGTCGAGCCCATCCGGCCGGCGCGCGCCGCGTCGTGCACGTCGCCGGTGACGGTCAGCACGGCGTCGAGCGCCGCCTTCGTCGGGGGGTGCGACAGGCTGGTGACCAGCGCGAGGCGCGAGGCCCGGTCGGCCGGCAGGCCGGCGAGCACGGCGGTCAGCACGTGGTCCTGCCGGGCCAGCCGAGCGGCCTCCGGCTCGTCGGACCCCAGCATCACGGCGTACGCCGCCGCCTGGGCACCGGTCAGGTGCTGGGCCGGGCCGGCGGGCACCAGGATCCGCGAGCCCGACCTCGCCCCCTCGGTCACGTCGACGTCGACGTCGACCGTGACGCCGCCGACGCCGTCGACCAGCGTGACGAGGTCGGACCGCGACAGCTGCCAGGTCGCGTCGACCCGCAGGCCGAGCGCGTCGGCCACCGCCCGGCCCGGCGCCTCGGGGCCGGGCACGAGCGCCTGCGCGACCGCGATCCGCCCGGCGACCGGCACGTCGAGCAGCAGCCGGCTGGGCACCATGACCTGCTGCGCGTCGCCCTGCGGGGTGCCCGCGAGCACCGCCACGCCGGTGAGCCGGTCGTCGTCCGAGAGCGCGACGGCCACCACGCGCTGCACCGGCACGGACGCCGCCACCGCGGTCGTCCGAGCCGGCTGGTCGTCGTGGCCGGCGAGCGCCCAGGCGGTGC